>NZ_JBHUAL010000038.1:0-41500 GCF_042789775.1 Kitasatospora sp. NPDC056800
CCGCTGCCGCAGCACGCCTCCCTCCCACCGACACCAGCACGCCGAGGGGGGCTGCCGCATGTCCAGGTTCAACGTCCGCGGGGCCAAGTCCGGTCCGAGTTCGCCGGTGACCACCACCGGCGCGCGCACCGTCAACCACAACGGCGGCCCCGGCTTCGTCCGGGACCGCAAGTCCGAGCTCTTCCTGCTCGCGGTGGCCAACATGGTCGGCCAGGACACCTTCCACGAGCGCGGCGGCGAGCGCGACGACCGCTACACCGCGCTGGTGCGCGAACTCGCCGTCGCCGACCCGGAGTGGACCCTCGGACTGCTGCGCTGGCTGCGCCACGGCGCCCAGCTGCGCACCGCCGCCCTGGTCGGCGCCGCCGAGTTCACCCGCGCCCGGCTGGACGCGGGCGCCCACGGCCACTCCCGGCAGGCCGTCGCGGCGGTGCTGCGGCGCGCCGACGAGCCCGGCGAGCTGCTCGCCTACTGGACCTCTCGCTACGGCCGGGCGCTGCCCAAGCCGCTCAAGCGCGGTGTCGCGGACGCCGTCCGGCACCTCTACGACGCCCGCTCGCTGCTCAAGTACGACACCGCCGGCAAGGGCTACCGCTTCGGCGACGTGATCGAGCTGACCCACCCCTCGCCGGACCCGCGGAAGCACTGGCAGGGCGCGCTGTTCGCCCACGCGCTGGACCGCCGGCACCGGCCGGAGGAGGCCGTCCCGCCGGCCGCCGACCGGGTGCTGACCGCCAACCGCGAACTGCTCGCGCTGCCCGTCGAGGAGCGCCGGGCGGCGGTGACCGCCGAGGGCGGCGCGGAACGGCTGGCCGCCGCCGGGCTGACCTGGGAAGCTCTGGCGGGCTGGCTGCAGGGCCCGCTGGACGCGGCGGTCTGGGAGGCGGTCATCCCGTCCATGGGTCCGATGGCGCTGGTGCGGAACCTGCGCAACTTCGACCGTGCCGGGGTCCCGGACGCCGTCGCGGCCGAGGTCGCCCGGCGGATCTCCGACCAGGACGAGGTGCGGCGCTCGCGCCAGTTCCCGTTCCGCTACCTGGCCGCGTACCGCAACGTCCCCTCGCTGCGCTGGGGGCACGCGCTGGAGACCGCGCTCGGCCACTCGCTGGCCAACGTGCCGGAACTGCCCGGCCGGACGCTGATCCTGGTGGACCGCTCCGGTTCGATGTTCGACCGTTCCGGCGGGCCGACCGAGCTCAACCGGGCGGACTCCGCGGCGATCTTCGGCACCACGCTGAAGCTCCGGGCCGCCGAGGCGGACCTGGTCGAGTTCGGCACCACCAGCCGGGTCGTCGAGGTCGGCCGGGGCGAGGCGGTGCTGCGGGTGCTGGAACGGTTCTCCAGCCTCGGCGGCACCAACACCGCCGACGCGGTCCGTGCCCGCTACCGGGGCCACGACCGGGTGGTGATCGTCACCGACGAGCAGACCGGCCCGGGCCACCGGGGCGGTGACCCGCTCTCCGCCGTCCCGGCCCACGTGCCCGTCTACACCTGGAACCTGGCCGGCTACGCCCCGGGCCACGGTCCCGGCGGCGGCGCCCACCGGCACACCTTCGGCGGCCTGAGCGACGCGGCCTTCCGGCTGGTCCCCCTCCTGGAGGCCGGGGCGAACGCCCGCTGGCCCTGGGAGGAGTAGCGGGGCGGCGGAGCTTCGGGGGCGGGTCGGCGCACCGGACGGAGGGCGGGCGGACGGGCTTGGATGAGCCCGGTCACAGGCCCGGCCGGGGCGCCCCGGCAGCCCCGTAGACTCGGTTGATTGTGACTGCCACCGCCCCGATCCCCCAGCCCTCGCCGTCCGCCCGGCTGTCCGCCGCGCCGGCCGCCTACCCCGCGCCGATGTACCCGCACAAGGCCACCGAGGCCCAGCACCGCGAGCGTCGCATCCGCAGCTTCCAGCCGCGCCGGGGCCGGATGACCAACGCCCAGGCGAGCGCCCTGGACCGGAGCTGGGAGACGTACGGCATCCCCATCGACGGCACCCCGCTGGACCTGCCGGAGCTGTTCGGCGGCCTGCCGGTGACCCTGGAGATCGGCTTCGGCATGGGCGAGACCACCGCCGCGATGGCCGCCGCCGACCCGGCCACCGGCATCCTCGCCGCCGACGTGCACACCCCCGGCCACGGCAACCTGCTCGGCATGCTGGAGCGCGACGGCTCCCGCAACGTCCGGACGGCCGCCGGGGACGCGGTGATCCTGCTGCGCGACATGCTCCAGGACGCCTCGCTGGCCGGTCTGCGGGTCTACTTCGCCGACCCGTGGCCCAAGCCGAAGCACCACAAGCGCCGGCTGGTCCAGCCCTCCTTCCTCGACCTGGTGCTGCCCCGGCTCGCCCCCGGCGCCCTGGTGCACTGCGCCACCGACTGGGAGCCGTACGCGGAGCAGATGCTGGCCGTGCTGTCCGCCTCGCCGGAGCTGGAGAACCTGCACCCCGAGGGCGACGGGACCGGCTGGCTGGAGCCCGCGGACCACCCGGACGGCAGCGTCCCCGGCTACGCCCCGCGGCCGGACTGGCGGCCGGTCACCAAGTTCGAACGGGCCGGGATCGTCAAGGGCCACGTCGTCCACGACCTGCTGTTCCGCCGCCGCTGACCCACCGGCCCGGTTCGAACGGGCCACCGCGCGGCGGCCGTACGGGCGGGACCGGGACGGACGGTTCGTCCCGAGTCCTCCCGACGGGCCGCCGCCGTGGCCTACCCTGTGCCGCATGGGCAGCCCGTCCGGCGGCGGGTTCCGGGCGAACGGTCGGACGACGGTCGCCGCCGCCGGCGCACCGGAGACGGTCCCGCGCACCGGCGACACCCGGACCATCCCGGGGCCCCGGAGGCACCGGGCCCACCGCCCGCTGCCCGCTCCTGGCACCGCCGCCGTCCCGGTAGCGGCCCGGCCCCCGGCCGTCGCCCCCGCCGCGGCCCGGACGCCCGCCGCCCCTGGAGCCCCCGGAGCCCCGCCGGGCCGCAGCCGCTCGGTGGCGCTCTCCTCGGTCACCGCGACCGCCGTGCTGACCCTGATCGGCTGCGGGGTGCTGATCCTGCACCTCGTCCAGCGGCAGACCGGCACCGTCGGGCTGCTGGTCGGCCTGGGCCTGGCGATGGTGCCGCTGCCGTTCGTGCTCGGCGGCCTGGCCTGGCTCAACCTCACCGCCCGGGTGCCGCTGCGGCACACCGTGTTCTGCCTCGGCTGGGGCGCCTGCGCGGCCACCACCGTCGCCATCCTGGCCAACAACTGGACGGCGAACTACCTGGCCCGGTACCGGGGCCCGTTCGGGGAGCTGCTCGGCGCCGGGATCGCCACCCCGGTGATCGAGGAGACCGCCAAGGCCACCGCCCTGCTGGTGCTCCTGCTCCCGCTCGGCCAGCGGCTGCGCTGCCACGGCCGCCGCACCGGGCGCCCCTGCGCGCCGCTGCTGCGCCGGTCGCCCGCGCCCCGGAGCCCCCGCCCGTACCCGCGCCACCCGGTCGGGCCGCACGCCCGCGGCCGGCTGCGGCTGCGCCCGTACCTGCGGCCGCTGCCCTACCTGCGCCCGGCCCCGCCCTCCGGTGCGCCGCACCGCCGCTCCCGGCCGCGCACCCTGGCCGCCGGGGTGGTGCTCGGCGGGATGACCGCCTGCGGCTTCGCGTTCACCGAGAACGCCCTCTACCTGGGCCGGGCCTTCACCAGCGACCAGCGCCAGCGGCTGGACAGCATCGGCCTCGGCGACCCGCCCAGCCTGCGCGATTTCGACAGCACCGTGCAGACCTTCGTGCTGCGCGCCCTGCTCTCCCCCTTCGCCCACCCGCTGTTCACCGCGCTCACCGGGATCGGCCTGGCCCTCGCCCTCACCACCGCACGCCGCTGGCTGGCCCGGCTGGCGGTCCCGGCCGGGCTGCTGCTGGCGATGGCGCTGCACGGCACCTGGAACGCCGCCGCCGACCTCGGCACGGACGGCTTCCTGGTGGTGTACGGGGCGCTGATGGTGCCCTGCTTCGCCGCGCTGGTCTGCTTCGCGGCCTGGGCGAGGTGCCGCACGGGCCGGCACGCGGCGCCCGCCCGGCGGCGGGCCGCCCGGGTGCCCTGAACAGGTGCCTGCGGAGGAGCTCGAGCGGTGCCTTCAAGAGGTGCTCGGGGAACCGATTTCCCATCTCGGCGACTTCCACGTATTGTTGTGTTTACCGACGCGGGGTGGAGCAGCTCGGTAGCTCGCTGGGCTCATAACCCAGAGGTCGCAGGTTCAAATCCTGTCCCCGCTACTCAGTAGCGGAAAGGCCCGGAGGATTCTTCCTCCGGGCCTTTCGCATGTCCGGGTACGGGCGCGGCACGGTCCTGCCACGAAGCTGTAACAGCGGCCCGTCCGACGATCACCTGTCAGGGACCTGAACCATACTGAGGAAAAATTCATCCAATTGGGGGGCCGCACGGGCCACCCCGGACAGGAATCACCACATGCTGTCGAAGCGCCTGGTCAGCACCGCCGCGATATGCCTCGTCCTGGCCGCCGGCACCGCCGCGTGCGGCAGTGCCACGAGCGACGGGAAGGCGGGCTCCGCGCAGAAGCTCGACACCGGCAAGCTCAGCGCCCAGGACATCGAGAAGCAGGCCAAGGAGGCCCTGGCCTCCGCGACCTCCCTCAAGATGGCGGGCACCGTCGACACCGGCGACGGTGCGATGGAGCTGAACCTGACGATGGACAACAAGAGCCAGTGCACCGGCACCATGGCGATGCCGGGCATGGGCAAGTTCGAGATCATCAGCGACGGCAAGACCTCGTACGTCAAGCCGGACACCGCCTTCTGGACCGCCGTGGGCGGCCCGAACGGCGCCAAGGCCGCCGAGCTGTTCAAGGGCCGCTACCTGACCGGCTTCGAGAGCGACCCGTCGATGGGCTCCCTCACCAAGGTCTGCAACCTGGCCGACTTCAGCAAGAAGATCACCGACAGCAAGAGCAGCGGCGACAAGGTCGAGAAGGGCTCCGCCGGCGACGTCAACGGCGTGAAGACCTTCAGTCTGAAGAGCACCGACTCCAAGGGCGAGGTCACGACCCTCCAGATCGCGACCGAGGGCAAGCCCTACCCGGTGCGGATCGAGCACGCCGGCGCCAAGGACGGCAACGGCAAGATCGACTTCAGCGAGTTCGACAAGCCGCTGACCGTCCAGGTCCCGTCGGCCGACAGCACGATCGACTTCACCAAGTTCAAGGACCAGCTCAAGACCGCCTGAGCGGCGGACGCGGGGACCGCGAAATAATCCGTTGCCTCCGGCCGGAGCGCTGCCTAGGCTGGCAGCACACTGAAGGGAGGTGATCCTGAGTTGAGTACCGTCAGGATGCGTGAGGTGGCTGCTCGCTAGAGCCGCCCCTGCCTGCGCAGGGTGAGGCCCCAGGCCTCCGGCAGGCGAAATCCACAGCAGTCACCCGGCCCGCGGGCTCACCGGTACATCCCCGGTGCCTCGGCGCCTGGCCAGTGCACGGGCCGGCGTAGAGGAGCAGCCCGCGGGTCGTCTGCGTTCCCGGGGAGCTTCCGGCACTGCGCCGGAGGCTCCCCGTGGCGTGTCCGGGGAGGACCGTCGCGTGTCCGGGGCGGGGCCGCGGCGCTAGAGTCTGCGCGGGTTCCGGAGCGGAGCGGCGCGGGCACAGGGGGTAGGCGATGGCGAAGGCGCGGCGGCGGGACGGCGGGGCGGCCCTGCGGACGGCGCGGTGGGGCGCCACCGGGGTGCTGGCCGGGACGGGGCTGCTCGGACTGCTGCTGTTCGCGCTCGGCCGGGAGCACGCCTGGCAGGCGCTCGGCGGCGGACTGGTCGTGGTCGGGGCCTCGGTGGTGCTGGGCGGCGGGCTGGGCTTCCTGTTCGGGGTGCCCCGGGTCCGCGGTGGCGGCACCGGTGAGCCGCAGGGCTCGTACGCGCCGAACACCAATCTGGAGCAGGTCTCGGACTGGCTGACCAAGGTGCTGCTGGGCGTCGGGCTGACCCAGCTCGGCTCGCTCGGCGAGCGGCTGCACGACCTCGGTACGGCGCTGGCGCCCGCCCTCGGCGGCGGCCCGGAGGCGGTGCCGTTCGCGGCGGCGCTCGTGCTGTACTTCCTGGTCTTCGGCTTCCTGGCCGGCTGGCTGGTGACCAGACTGGCGCTGCCGCAGGTGCTGACCGAGACCGACCAGGCGCTGGACCTCTTCCTCGCCGGGCAGGACCGCGACCGGCACGGCGACAAGGTGGGCGCGGACGACCTGCGGGTCCGCGCGATGCAGCAGCTCGGACTGCTGGGCGGCAGCGCGGAGCGCCAGGCCGCCCTGGCCGGGCAGCTGCCGCCCGCCTCCGGTGCGCCGGCCGGGCCGGAGGGCGTGGTGGCGGAGGTCCGCTCGACCGCGCGGCGCTCGGCGCTGACCGCGGACCAGGTGCGGGCCCTCTTCGCGGACGGCTCCGAGGGCCGACGGATCCAGGCGCTCGCACTGATGCAGGGCGACCCGGCGCTGGCGGACCTGCCGAGCGTGCTGGACGCGATCGAGCACCCGCGCTCGGACTTCGAGCAGTACCACGCCCTGCTGGCCGCCCGGGGGCTGCTCTCCTGGCTGCCCGCCGCCGGGGCGCAGCGGCTGCGGGACGCGGTGGCGACGCAGCTGGTGGACCCGCGGGGCATCCCGTACGGGTCGGACCGCAGCTGGCTGGCGGAGAAGATCCTGTCCCGGCTCCAGGGGACGGCCCTCGTGCCGGAGCAGCCGGCCCGGCCCGCCCCGCAGGCCGGACCGCACGCCGTGCCGCAGCCCGTCGCGGCGGTACCGGCCCAGCCGGGCGGGCCGGGCGGGCCGCCGGCCGCGGGGACCTCCTGACCGGAGGAACTACCGGACGGTGAAGCGCAGTTCGGGGCGGTCCCAGGTGATCCTGCCGTGCGCGGGGAAGGTGCCGACGCGTTCGGCGCCCATCCGCAGGTAGAAGCGCTCGGCGTCCGGGTGGGAGACCACCAGCACGCTGGCGATGCCGGCCGCGCGGGCCTGCTCCAGCATGTGCGCGATCAGCTCGCGGCCGGTGCCGCGCCCCTGGGCCTCGTCGGCGACGAACATCAGGTCCAGTTCGGCCGGTTCGCGGATCAGCCCGTAGAAGCCGAGCAGTTGGTCGGTGGCCGGGTCGAGGGCGAGGAACACCTCGTGGCCGGCGATGTAGTCGGGCGTCACCCGGTAGCCGTCGACCATCGGCGCGTACTCGCCGTGGTAGGCGGAGGAGGCCTGGATCAGGTCGGTGAGCCGGTCGGCGTCGGTCGCCTCTGCGCGCCGGATAGTCGTCTCGATCATGGCGGCGAGTATAGGGGCAAACCGGAGTAGTGACTATTACATGACCGGCTGCCCGGCCGCCCGGCGGCGTCGGTCGGCGGCCCGCAGCACCAGGACCCGCACGGTGCGGCCGTCCACCGGCCCCGGACAGCGGAGGATCTCGCTGGCTATCCGGCGCTCGCCGAGCGCGTACCGCAGCGGGTCGAGGTGGCCGCAGCGGCGGCCGTGCCCGTCGTTCAGCGGCTGGACCCGGACCTCGCCGTCCGGGGAGGTGACCCGGACCAGCTCGGTCAGCGCCGCCAACTGGCCCTCCGGGCCGAAGACTTCGGGGTAGGCGAAGATCAGGTAGCCGCTCAGGGTGAGGGCGAAGGCGCCGTCCGCGAAGGGCAGCCGGGGCAGCGCGGCGGCCACGTACCGCTGCGGGTGGGCGGCCGAGTCGGCGGCGAACAGCCGGCGGGCCCGGTCCCAGCTGCGCAGGTACCGCTCGGGCCGGTACGGGCGGGGCGAGGGGTGGAGCCACGGGCGGGCGGTCATCGAGGCGGCCATCGCCGCCCGGGCGGCCAGGGCGAGGTCGGCGACCACCGGCGGCGGCAGCGCGTACGCCGGGTCGACGGCGACCACCCGGCAGCCCAGCTCGCGCGCCTCGGCGGCCAGGCCGGCCGCGCCCCCGGGGCAGTCCAGCAGCGGCCCGGGCAGGGCGGCGAGCCGGGCCCGGGTGAGGCCGAACAGGGCGCAGTACTCGTCCAGCGGACGGGAGGTGACCAGCACGTCCGGGAGGGCGGGGTGAGGGCCGGCGGACACCCGGCCATCCGAACACGGAGCGGCCCCGCCCGCATCCGGGAGGGGTCCGGGACGCGGGCGGGGCCGTCGGGCCTGGGTGGAGCCGGGCGGTCAGCGGCCGAGCAGGCCCTGGGCGGCGGCCCGGTTGACGTTGGTCAGGCCGCGGACCAGCTGGGTGGTGAGGAGGACCAGCAGCACCCCGAGGAGCGAGAGCCCGGCGATCTGCCAGGGCGCCTCGATGTCGTACACGTGCCGGATGTCGTGGCTGTCGTAGAAGTCGAACACCCGGTACCCGTGCCAGGAGGTGTAGGTCGGGAAGACCCAGTGGTACAGCGGGTAGAGCGCCGCCGCCCAGCCGAGCAGCAGGAACACCAGCGTCACCGCGAAGCTGAACACCGCCCAGGGGAGCATCAGCACCTGGTACAGCACGGCCTTCCAGCCGGCCCCGTCCGCCAGCCGCGCGGTGACCGCGCCCCAGCTGCCCTGGCGGACCCGGCGCACCGGCTCCGGGCCGGGGACGTCCAGGGCCAGCATGCCGCGCACCCGGGCCCGCTCCAGCCGGCCGAAGCCGCGGGCCGTGGCGGTCAGGGCGCCCAGCACGGGCAGGCCGAGCGCGGTGACGAAGGTGGCGAGGCCGAAGCAGAACATCGTGACCGCGACGGCGAAGCCGAGGATCGCCACCGGCAGACCGGTGAGCGCGTAGCCGACCTCGCGGTAGTAGTACGCCGAGAACGGGGCCCGCCACAGGGCCGGACGCCGCTCGGTCCGCCGGGCCCGGACGGGGCGCGGGTCGTCACCGCGACCGCCCAGAACGTCCCACTCCCGGTCCTCCACGCTGCGGCTGCTGCTCATGTTCCCGGCCCCCGGCCCCTCGTGCTGTCGTCTGTCGCTCGTTCGTCCCGCTGACTGCGTCCAGTCTGGTGGACGCGCCGCCCGGCCGTGATCCGGAGGCCTGGCGGATCCGGGGTGGGGTTAACCCCCCTCCACCCGGGCGGCCGGGCCCGGCCACTCCTCGGCGAGCAGCGTGAAGAGGTACGTGTCGGACCCGTCGGACCGAGGCCGCCCCTCCGGCCGGAAGCCCAGCCGGGTGAGCACCCGGCCGGGGGCCGGGTTGGCCGCGGCGGTCCGGGCGGTCAGCCGGTGCAGGCCCAGGGTGCCGAAGGCGAAGTCGCCGAGCAGGCCGACGGTCTCGCCCGCGTAGCCCCGGCCCCAGGACCCGCGGGCCAGCACGCACCCGAGGTCGGCGGCGCCGTGCCCGTCGAGGGTGAGCGCGGCCTGCCCGATCGGCGTCGCGTCCCCGGGCTCCTCGGCGTCGGCGATCCTGGTGACGGCGAGCCGGTAGGTGTCCCGCTCCTCGGCCATCGCCTCCTCCAGGTAGAGCTCGATCTGGTCGGCGCAGTCCTCCCGGCCGCTCGGCCCGAAGGGCAGGTGGCGGGTGACCTCGGGGTCGCCGAACAGCGCGTGCAGCGCGTCCACCTCCTCCTCGGTGTGGTGGTACTCGCGGACGGCCAGGCGCGGGCCGGTGAGTCGTACGGGGACCATGGCTGCCGACCCTATCCCCGCCCGGCGGCTACCGTTCGGACTATGAACGACGAAGACCTGCGGCTCGCCCCGCGCACCAAGGCCGCCGACCTGCTCGCCTGGGCGGCCGAGCAGGGCCGCGCGCCGGTGGCCGAGGGGCCGCTGCGCGCGGTGCTGGCGCTGCTGGAGCTGGGCGAGGGCAGGATGCACGACGGCTGGCCCGAACTGACCTCCGACGCGGTGGAGCACCTGCTGTACGAGCGGCTCCACCTGTACGTCCAACCCGCGCCCGAGGAGGACCCGTTCGCCTACGGCGACGCCGTCCGGCTGCTGGTCGACCACCAGCGGGCGTCCCGGCGGCTGAACGCCAAGCGCCAGGAGCGGCTGCACGCGGAGGCCGAGTGGCAGGGCGAGGTCGCGGCCGGGCTGCTGCGCCGCGCCGACCTGGTGACCTGGCCCCGGCTGTACGCGCTGCTGCTGCACGCGTACGGGGTGGACGTCACGGACCCGGCGGCGGTGCGGGACTGGCTGGCCGGCTTCGGGGAGCTCCCGGAGGAGGAGCGGCTGGCCGCGTACGAGGCGCTGGCACCGGCCGGCTGGCTGGACGAGCCGGACGAGCAGGGCTGGGGCCCGGGCCGGGTGCTGTCGGTCGGCATGGCCACGGACGGCGCGCGGCGGCTGCTGGAGCAGGGCCTGATGCGGCGCAGCTACCGCAACCTGGCGGAGCTGACCGCGCTGGGGCGGCCGATGCCGGAGGAACTGGCCGGGGACTTCGGGCGGTTCGAGGAGGCGGCGGTCGAGGCGGCGCTCGACCTGTTCGGCGGGTGGACGGTGCCGGGGCTGCCGCGGCTGCTGGTGACGGAGTTCCCGGAGCTGGCGCCGGAGCCTGGCCAGGAGGAGATCGAGGCGTACCTGGCGCAGCTTCCCGCCGAGGAGTGAGACGCCGCGGCGAAGCCCCCGGTCCGGTGCTGGTGCTCCGGGCCGGGGGCTTCGCGCTGGGTCCGCCCGGGCGGGTGCCTCAGGGCGGGTGCGTCAGGGGTTGAGGCCGCGCTGCTGGAGCCAGGGCTCCGGGTCGACCGGGGCGCCGCCGCCGGGGCGGACCTCCATGTGCAGGTGCGGGCCGGTGACGTTGCCGGTCGCGCCGACCTTGCCGATCTGCTGGCCGGCGGCGACCTTGCCGGAGCCCTTGGTGATCGCGGAGAGGTGGCAGTACCAGATCTCGGTGCCGTCGGGCAGGGTCTCGACGATCCGGTAGCCGTACGAGCCGGCCCAGCCGGCCGAGGTGATGGTGCCCTGGCCGAGCGCGTGGACCGGGGTGCCGGTGTCGGCGGCGAAGTCCAGGCCGGTGTGCAGGTTGGCCCAGTAGCGGGCGCTCTGGCCGTAGTGGGCGGAGAGCCGGTAGTCCGTCACCGGGAGGGTGAGGGCGGCGGCCTTGGCCCGCTCGGCCTCCTCGGCGGCGCGCTTGGCCTCGGCCTCCTTGGCGGCGGCTTTGGCCTCCGCCTCCTGGGCGGCCTGGAGCCGGGCGGTCTCCTCGGCGGCGGTGCGCTGGCTGTCGGCCTGGTTCTGGATGCGGGCGGCGAGCGCGAGGCCGGGGTCGGCGGAGAGGGCGACCGCCGTCTCGTCCGGGGCCTCGATGGCGGGGGCGGCGGCCGGGGTCGCCGAGGTGAAGCCGGTGGCACCCAGGGTGGCGGCGACGGCGGTGACGCCGAGCAGCGGGGAGGTTCCGCGGGTCTGACGCGGCATCCGGTGGCGGTTGGTCTCGGCCTCCGCGGCGAAGTCCTCCGGGCCGAAGGCCTCGGGGCCGTCCGGACCGGGGTGGTCGAGGAGCTGGGTACCGGCTGCGAAGCCGGCCGGGTGTGCCGGGGTGTGCGTCGACGCCACGGAGGCGCGCTCCTTTCCTTCCTTCGCGCCTACCGGGTTAGCTGACGGGTTCGGAGCAGGAAGGTCTCCTACGGCCGGGCCGGAGCCCCGCCGATTCACCCCAAGGAACGTGGTTCCCCGGCTCCCTGACCTGCCCGGAGGCCGGTCGGTGGGATTAGGCGACGGCGCACGGTGCCGTCTGGGTACGGCGTTGACAACCGCGCTGCGTTATCAAACGTTAATCCTAGGAGGCTCTGATTCCAAGCCATCCGTTCGGAGCAGCCCCGCGGCAGGTGATCGGACGTCAACGAACGGTCCCTCATGCACGGCCCCATCTGAGTACGCCTACTCATGTGCGGCCCGGCCGGGCCGCAGCATCCTGACGCCATGAGCGCACCGATGCAGACCCGCACCACGGCCGCCTACTACCTCCAGGCCGTCCTGTCCTTCGCCCTGTCGGGCACCGCCCTCGCCGTGGGGATCATCTACCTGCCGGTCGGCGGGTGGACCCGGGCCTTCCTCGGGCTCGGCCTCCTCTTCACGGTCAGCTCCGCGTTCACGCTGGCGAAGGTGATCCGGGACCGGCAGGAGTCCAACGACATGGTCACCCGGGTGGACCAGGCCCGGCTGGAGAAGCTGCTCAGCGAGCACGACCCGTTCAAGGTCGAAGGGGTCTGACCGCTCCCTTCCCCCTCTTCTCCGACGCCTCCGACGCCCGACCGCTTGACGGCTAAGGCTATTAGCCTTAGCTTTATGGCTATCGGCAGCACCGCCGATGCCCCGCACCGGCGGCCCGAGGAGGACCCCATGAACGGCACCATCACCCCGAGCACCCAGTACCTCACCGTCCCCGGCGGCCGGATCGCCTACGACGACACCCGGCAGGGCGACGGCACCCCGGTCGTCCTGCTCCCCGGCATGCTCGACAGCCGGGCCGCGTACCGGCACCTGCGCCCGCTGCTCGTCGCCGCCGGCCACCGGGTCGTCACCATGGACCTGCGGGGCTTCGGCGAATCCTCGATCACCTGGGACGACTACGGCCCGGCCGCCCTCGCCGGCGACGTCCTCGCCCTGCTCGACCACCTCGGCATCGAGCGCGCCGTCCTCGCCGGGAACTCGTACACCGGGGCGACCGTCGTCAAGGCCGCCGGGGACGCCCCCGAGCGGGTCGCCGGGATCGTCCTGCTCAACGCCTTCGTCGAGAACCCGCCGCAGGGCGCCCTGATGCGCGGCGCCATGGGCCTGATGGGCGCCGCCCTCGTCCACTGGCCGGCCGCCTGGGGCTTCTACCTGCGCCGGATGGCCTTCCCCGGTGCCAGGCCCGCCGACTTCGACGCGTACGTGGACGGGCTGGTCGCCGCGCTGCGCACCCCGGGCCGGAAGACCGCCACCCGCGGGTACGTCCACGGCGACTCGGCGCCGGTCGGCTGGACGGCCGCGGTGCGGTGCCCGGCCCTGGTCGTCATGGGCAGCAAGGACCCCGACTTCCCGAAGCCGGAGCTGGTCGCCGACCGGCAGGCCGCCGCGCTCGGCGCGCGGAAGGCGATGATCGAGGGGTCCGGGCACTACCCGATGGCCGACAACCCGGCGGCCACCGCGGACGCCCTGCTGCCGTTCCTCGCCGAGCTCGGCTGAGCCCCGCCCGTCCGCTGCCCGCCCCTGCCCGACCTGATCCGTACGGAGAGCCCGAACCCATGCCCCGCGTAGGACTGACCCCCGACCAGGTCGTCGACCACGCCCTCGCCCTCATCGACGAGCAGGGCGCCGAGGCCCTCACCCTGGCCTCCGTCGCCGCCCGGGCCGGGGTCGCCACCCCCTCGCTGTACAAGCACGTCAGCGGCGGCCTCGCCGAACTGCGGCGGCTGATCGCCGTCCGGGTCACCGGGGACCTCGCCGACCGGCTGGCCGGGGCGGCCGTCGGACGCAGCGGGGACGACGCCGTCGCCGCCGTGCTGCGCGCCTACCACGCGTACGCCACCGAGCACCCGCACCGCTACAACGCCCTCCCCCAGGCCCCGCAGCCCGACGACGACCTGGCCCGGGCGGCCGCCCGGCTCGTCGGCGTGATCATCGCCGTGCTGCGGGAGTACGGGCTCGACGGCTCCGAGGCGGTCCACGCCGCCCGCACCGTGCGCTCCGTCGCCCACGGCTTCGCCTCCCTCACCACGGCCGGCGCCTTCCAGCTCACCGAGGACCTCGCCACCACCCAGGACCGCCTCATCGCCACCCTCACCACCGGTCTCCGCGCCTGGCCCGCGTAAGCGGCCGGAGCGGCGAGTGCGGCCCCGCACAGGAAGTCGGCCCGGCCGACTTCTCGCGGTGGCGGTGGTGCTGGTGCGGCGGTTCGGTCGGCCTTCGCCGGTGGGGGAAATGGGGTATCAAGGACCAGTGCCCCTGGAGCCCGCCGGCAGTCCGACCGCGCGCAGTGCGATGCGCTGCGTGCGGCTGCTGCTGGGCTGCACCAGCGCGGCCGAGCTGCTCGGCACCGTCCTGGCCGAGGGCCCGAGCTGGATCACCGGCGAGGGGTCCGCGCTGTACCTGCTGGACTCCGCCGGGATGCTCCGGCTGACCGCCTCGCACGGGCTGCCGGACTGGGCGCACGAGCGCTACAGCGTGGTCGACCCGGCCGGTGAGCTGCCCGCCGCGATGGCCCTGCGGCTGCGCCGCCCGTACCTGCTCAGCCCCGAGCACACCAGCGTCGACTACCCGAACCGGAACACCGGCATGGGCACCGGGATGGTCGCCGTGATCACCCTGCCGATGGTCGTGGACGAGCGGCCGATCGGTGTGCTGGCCCTGGCGCTGGCCCACCGGGGCACCGTGCCGCGCCGCGACCTGGACGTCCTGGAGACCCTCGCCGAGGCCTGCGCCCACCGGCTGGCCCACCTGCTGGACCACGCCGACGCCCACCTCCCGTACGGCACCCGGGCACCGTACGGCGTCCGGTTACCCGAGGACCCGCGGGCGGCGGACGGCCGCCCCGCCGGGCTGGCCCACCCGCTGCTGTCGCTGGCCGTGCGGGCCGCCGGGCACGGGGCCTTCGAGCGGGACCTGGTCACCGGGGAGAGCTACTGGGACGCCGAGGCGTTCCGGCTGGCGGGCCGCCCGCCCACCCCGGACGGCGCCGCCCCCGAGCTGGACCGGCTGGTCCACCCGGAGGACCTGCCGGACGTGCAGGCGGCGCTCGCCGAGGCGCTGGCCGCCGGCGGCCGCTACCGGATCGGCTACCGGGTGCTGCGGCCCGGCGGCAGGGTCGCCCGGGTCGAGGAGTCCGGCGAGGTGATGCTGGACGTGCACGGGCGGCCGGTGCGGATCGCCGGGCTGCTGGCCGAGGCCGGGCACCGGGAGCCGCCGCCGGCCGAGGGGCGGAACTCCCCGGCCGCCGCCCGGACGGCGCTGCTGCTGACGCTCACCCGGGCGCTGTCCCGGGCGGTGACCGTCCGGGACGTCACCACCGCCGTCACCGATGTCGCCCGCCCGGCGCTCGGCGCCGCCGGCATCGTCCTGGACCTGGTGGACGAGGGCCGGCTGCTGCCCGTCTCGCACACCGTGTACGGGGGCCCGCGCCGCACCGAGCTCACCCGTCTGGCGGACCTGTCCGAGTCCGTGATGCAGCGTTCGCTGGCCCGCTCCGCCCCGCTGTTCAGCGAGCCCGCCGCCGCCCGCACCCGGCGCGACCCGCTCACCCCGGCCGCCTGGGCGGTGCTGCCGCTGGTCGCCTCCGGGCAGCAGGTCGGCTCGTGCCTGATCACCTTCGCCGCCGAGCGGGCGTTCAGCCGGGAGGACCGCACCCTGTACTCGGCCTTCGCCGGCATCCTGGCGCAGTCCCTGGAGCGGGCCCGGCTGTACGACACCCACCACCACCGGGCCTCCGAGCTGCAGCGGGCGATGCTCCCGCGCACCCTGCCGCGGCTGGCCGGGATCGCCAGCGCCGCCCGCTACCTGCCGAGCACCGAGGGGATGCAGATCGGCGGCGACTGGTACGACCTGCTGCGGCTGCCGGACGGCCGGATCGGGCTGGTGATCGGCGACGTCCAGGGCCACAACGCGGAGGCCACCGCGGTGATGGGCCAACTGCGCAGCGGGCTGCGGGCGTACGCGACGGACGGGCACGACCCGGCCGCCACCCTGACCCGCACCAGCCGGCTGCTGGCCGAGCTGGACACCGAGCTGTTCGCGACCTGCCTCTACCTGACCCTGGACCCGGCCGACGGCGTGCTGACCGCGGCCCGGGCCGGGCACCCGGCGCCGGTGCGGATCACCGCCGACGCCGCGGCCGTCGAGCTGGAGCTGCCGGGCGGGCCGCCGCTGGGGGTGGCCCCGGAGCGGCCGTACCCGCTGGCGGTGGAGCGGCTGGCGGTCGGCGAGACGCTGCTGGCGTACACCGACGGGCTGGTTGAGGACCGCGAGGAGGACTACGACGAGTCGGTGCAGCGGATGCTCGGCGGGCTCGAACTGTGGGCGCGGCAGACCGGTCCGGGGCGGATCGGCCCGGCTCCGGCGCTGGAGCGGCTGGCCGATCTGCTCACCCTGAACGTGACCGAGCGGCGGTCCCGGCCGGACGACGTGGCGCTGCTGCTCCTGCACCGGACGGCGCCCCTTCCGTAACACCGTGCGCACAGGCCCCACACATCACCGGACGCGATCCGGCCGGGCGGCTCGATCCCGACGTTCCCGGCGGCGCCGGTCGGGCCGCTCCGATACCTCGTCAGGCGGTGGGATCGGGGTCGAACGATTGCCGATTGACGCCGAATTGACTCGATATTGACGAGATCCGGTCACTTGGCGAGATCCGTTCACACCTTCGTAGGATCATCACCCTAGAATTCGCGGCGTGACGATGACTCAGTGGTCCGTAACGGCAACCGGCGTACTCGCCGTCCTCGCCCTCGTGGCCGCCGCGCGGTACCGCGCCGTGTCCGTCACCCAGCGCGGCCGCGCCGACCGGCTGCTCGGCGAACTCCTCGCCGTCCAGGAACAGCTGGCCACCGAGCTCTCCCGCCGCGGCGCCGAACTCGCCGCCGTCCAGCAGGAGCAGGAGCACACCGCCTCCACCCAGCGGGCCTTCCTCAGCGTCGCCCGCCGGATCCTGGTGATGGCCCACGACCAGCAGGCGCTGCTGGACGAGATGGAGCGCACCCACGACGACCCGACGCTGCTGGAGGGCCTGCTCAAGGCCGACCACGCCGCCGCCCAACAGGCCCGGCTGGCCCAGACCCTGGCCGTGCTGTGCGGCGCGCGGGCCGGCCGGCACTGGCCGGAACCGGTCTCCCTGGAGGACGTCGTCCGCGGCGCCCAGTCGCGCATCCTGCCGTTCCAGCGCGTGGTGGTGCGCAGCCGGACCGAGACCGCGGTGGTCGGCGCCGCCGCCGAGGCGCTGATCCACGCGATCGCCGAACTGCTGGACAACGCCACCCGCTACTCCCCGCCCAGCACCCAGGTGTTCGTCACCCTGATGCCGGTCCACAACGGCGCCGTCATCGAGATCGACGACGGCGGCGTCGGCATGCCGGAACAGGCCGTCGCCAAGGCCGCCGCCGCGCTGGCCGGCGGCAGCACCCTGGAGGTCTCCCGGCTCGGCGAGGTGCCGCAGCTGGGCCTCGCCGCGGTCGGCCGGCTCGCCGAGCAGTACGGCTTCCGGGTCACGCTCAGCTCGGCGCCCTCGCCGTACGGCGGCGTGCGGGTGGTCCTGCTGCTGCCGAACGCGCTGCTCACCGAGCCGCTGCCGCCCACCGTCCCCGGCCTCGGGCCGGACGACCGGGCGTTCAACCCCGGCCCCCGGCCGGCCTCTCCCGCCGGCCACCCCCTGGTGGAGACCCCGCCGCCCGGCCGGCACGCCGCGACCGGTGACACCCCTCCCCCGCTGCCCCGCCGGAGCCACCGGCGCGGCCGCACGGGCCGCCCCGCCCAGCACGCCGCTCCCCCACCGCCGCCCGCGCCGCCCTACCGCTCGGCCCGGGACGCGCAGGCGTTCATGGCGATGTTCCAGGCCGGGACGGCCAGCGGCCGTTCCGCCGCCCGGGCCCAGTCCACCCCTTCCCTTCCCGCTTCCCCCCGACTTCCCCAGCGCTCCGGAGAGTTCCATGACCACCACCCCTGATCTCGGCTGGCTGCTCGCCGACATCATCGCCGTCCCACAGGTCCAGCACGCCGTCGTCGTCTCCAACGACGGCCTGGAGATCGGCCGCAGCGCGGGCATCCCGCGCGACGACGCCGAACGGCTCGCCGCCGCCTGCTCCGGACTGCAGTCGCTGGCCCGCGGCGTCGCGACGGGCTTCGGCGGACCGGGCAGCGCCACCCGCCAGATCATCATCGAGTACGGCGGCGGCTACCTCTTCGTCGTCGCCGCCGGGGCCGGCGCGCACCTGGCCGTGGTGGCCGGCGAGGCGGTCGACGCCGGCCTGGTCGCCTACCAGATGCAGGTCCTGGTCGAGCGGATCGGCACCCACCTCACCAGCCCGCCGCGCGTCGACCACGCGGCGGGGGGCCACCGGTGAGCGGCCCGGTCCGGCCGTACGTCATCACCGGTGGGCGCAGCCGCCCCACCCGGTCCGATCTGGCCGTGGAGAGCCTGGTCAGCGCCGTGCCCGGACCATTAGGACTGCCCGAGCCGCCGGACCTGCCCGAGCACGAGCTGATCAACCGTGAGCACCGGCGCATCCTCGCGCTCTGCCACAGCCTGCTGTCCGTCGCCGAGGTGGCGGCCCACCTGGGGCTGCCGCTCGGCGTCGTCAAGGTGCTGGTCGGTGACCTCTGGGACCTCGGCGCCGTGCAGGTGCTCCCGCCCGTCCCCCAGGCCGAACGCCTGCCCGCAACCCTCCTGGAGGAGGTGCTCGTTGGCCTCCGCCAACTCCGCTGAAGCCGTCCCCGACGCCCCGGACGCACCGGGCACCACGGACGCCGCCGGGTCCGCCGCCGGGCCGCAGTACCTGCCCTCCTCGGTGCAGGGCGCGGTCAAGATCCTGGTCACCGGTCCGTTCGGGGTCGGCAAGACCACCCTGGTCGGCTCGCTGAGCGAGATCACCCCGCTGCGCACCGAGGAGACCATGACCGCCGCCAGCGCCGGCATCGACGACCTCACCGGTCGCGCCGGCAAGACCACCACCACGGTGGCGCTGGACTTCGGCCGGATCACGCTCAACTCGCGGCTCGCGCTGTACCTGTTCGGCACGCCCGGGCAGCAGCGGTTCTGGCCGCTCTGGGACGACCTGTCGCGCGGCGCGCTCGGCGCCATCGCCATGGTCGACCTGCGCCGCCCGGACGAGAGCTTCGACGTGCTCGGCCGGCTGGAGGAGCAGCGCATCCCGTTCGCGGTCGCGGTCAACACCTTCCCGGACACGCCGAGTTACCCGGAGGAGGAGCTGCGCTCGGCGCTGGACCTGCTGCCGGAGGTGCCGATCCTGCACTGCGACGCGCGCGACCGCCGGCAGTCCTACGACCTGCTGATCGACTTCGTCGACCACCTGCACCGCAACTCGATCCTGGAGCTCCAGGGATGACCTCCCCCGAACACCCGGGAGCCCCCGGGTGCCCCGTCGCCCACGGCGGCGGACGGCCCGGCGGGCTGCCCGTGGGCGTGCCGCTGACGCCGCTGTACGGCCCGGCCGTCGCCGAGGACCCGCACGGCCTGTACGCCCGGCTGCGCGAGCGCTACGGGCCGGTCGCCCCGATCGAGCTGGAGCCCGGGGTCGAGGCCTGGCTCGTCCTCGGCTACGCCGAACTGCTCGAACTCACCCGCAACGAGGCGCTGTTCTCCAAGGACTCGCGCCGCTGGCGGGTGCCCGCCGAGGGCCGGCTGGCGGCCGACTCCCGGCTGCTGCCGATGACCTCCTGGCGGCCCACCCTGCTCAACCTGGACGGCGCCGAGCACCAGCGGCTGCGCGCCGCCGTCTCCGACACCCTCGCCCAGATCGACCACCGCCAGCTGCGCGGCACCACCGAGGCCGCCGCCAACGGGCTGATCGACGGCTGGGGCCCGGACGGCACCGCCGACCTGGTCGCCCAGTACGCGCGCCGGCTGCCGCTGCTGGTCTTCACCCAGCTGGTCGGACTGCCGGTGGAGAGCGGGCCCCGGGTGGTCGAGCTGATCAGCCACTTCGTGGACAGCAGCGCGCAGTCGCAGCGCGCCGGCCTGGAGTTCCAGGCACTGCTCGTCGACCTGGTGCGCCGCCGCCGGGCCGCCCCCAGCGCCGACCTCACCTCCTGGCTGCTCGCCCACCCGGCCGGGCTGACCGACGAGGAGGCGGTGCACCACCTGGTGGTGCTGATGGTCGCGGGCAACGAGACCTCGATCAACTGGACCGGCAACACGCTGCGGCTGCTGCTCACCGACCGGCGCTTCCGGGCCACCCTCACCGGCGGGCGGCTGACCGTCTCCGACGCGCTGGAGGAGGTGCTCTGGCGCGACCCGCCCACCCAGAACTTCCCCGGCCGCTGGGCCACCGGCGACACCGTGCTCGGCGGCCAGTACATCAGCGCCGGCGACATGCTCGTCCTCGGCCTGGCCGCGGCCAACGCCGACCCGGCCGCGCAGGGCGTATCGGCCGCCGCGCAGGGCTCGCTCGGCGGCAACCGGGCCCACCTCGCCTGGGGCGCGGGCCGGCACGTCTGCCCGGCCCAGCACCCGGCCCGGATCATCGTCGAGACCGCCGTCGAGACCCTGCTGCACCGCCTGCCGGACCTCCAACTGGCCGTACCGTCCGGCGAGTTGGCCTGGCGCCCGTCCCCGTGGTCCCGGGCCCTGACCGCCCTCCCGGTGCTCTACAGCGCCTTCACCCCGCCCCGCCCGCCCGCCCCCGAGAGGCCCGCATGGACACCACCACCGAATCCGGAACCCGCGCCGAGCCCGTCAGACTCGACCCCTTCGGCCGCGACCAGCACGGCGAGAACGCCCGACTCCGCGAAGCCGGCCCCGCGGTCCTGGTGGAGCTCCCTGGCGGGGTGGTGGTCTGGGCGGTAACCCACCACGACACCCTTCAGTCGCTGCTGTCCGACCCCCGGGTCGGCAAGGACGCCCGGCTCTGGACGACCTTCCGGGAGGGGCGGCTGCCGGAGGGCTGGCCGCTGCTCAACTTCATCGTCGTCCCCGGCATGGTCACCGCCGACGGCGAGGACCACCGGCGGCTGCGCGGACTGGTCTCGCAGGCCTTCACCCCGCGCCGGATAGCCGACCTGGCCCCCGCCGTCGAGGCCCGGACGGTCGCGCTGCTGGACGGGGTCGCGAAGCTGGAGGGCGAGTTCGACCTGCGGCGGCACTTCGCCTACCCGCTGCCGATGCAGGTGATCGGCGAACTGCTCGGCCTCGGGCTGGCGGAGCAGGACGAACTGCACGAGCTGTCCGACACCATGGTCTCCAGCTCGGCCACCCCGGCGGCGGCGCTGGCCGCGCAGCGGGGCCTGAACGCGCTGCTGGCCTCGGTGGTGGCGGCCAAGCGGGCCGAGCCCGGCGACGACCTGACCACCGACCTGATCGCCGTCCACGAGGCGGGCGACCGGCTCAGCGAGGCCGAGCTGGTCGGCACCCTGCTGCTGATGCTGGTCGCCGGGCACGAGACCACGCTCAACCTGATCACCAACGCCGTCCGCGCCCTGCTCGCCCACCCGGACCAGCTGCGGCTCGTCCTGGACGGGGAGCAGCCGTGGTCGGCGGTGGTCGAGGAGACCCTGCGCTACGACTCCCCGGTCGGGCAGTTCCCGCTGCGCTACGCGAGCGAGGACATCGCGGTCGGCGACGTGGTGATCCGGCGCGGCGAGGCGCTGCTGGCCTCCTACGCGGCGGCCGGACGGGACTCCGGGCACCACCCGGACGCGGACCGCTTCGACCTCACCCGGCAGCCCGCCAAGCACCTGTCGCTCGGCCACGGCCCGCACTTCTGCCTCGGCTCCGGGCTCGCCCGGATGGAGGCCGAGACGGCGCTGCGGCACCTGTTCACCCGCTTCCCGGGGCTGGCCCTCGCGGAGGGCCGGACCGACGAGCCGATCGCCTCGTTCGTCAGCAACAGCGTGCGCACCCTGTGGGTGACGGTCTGAGCCGACCGGTTACCTGAGGGCGGTCCGGGTCGTTCGGCAGGGCATGAAGAAACTCGCCACCCTGGCCGCCCTCACCATGGCGGGCCTCGCCCTCGCCGTCCCGGCGGCCTCCGCCACCTCCCAGACCGCCTCCTCGCCGGACGCCACCGGCGGGCTCACCGACGGGCTCGAAGTCTCCCCCGGCGACCTCGCCCTGCGGACCGTGGGCAAGCTCCCGCTGCTCGGCAAGCCCGCCAACGAGATCGAGGCGATCGGGACCAACCAGATGGCCCACCCGGGGCTCAGCGGGCAGATCCTGAACTGACCCGGCGCTCCGCCACCGGAGCGCGGGCGGCCGGCCGACCCCCGAACGGCCGGCCGCCCACGCCACCCGACGCACGACGACCGCTCGACCCGCGGCGCTCGGGCCGCCGGGTTCAGAGCGCGGACAGCCGGTTGAGCTCCGGGTAGCCCAGCCCCTGCGCGAGCGCGGTGAACGTGCCGCTCCCGTACACCTCCTCGGCGGCCCGGCGGACCGCCGCGTACGCCACCTCGGCCAGGCCCGGGCCCAGGCTGATCCGGGCCACGCCGAGCTTCGCCAGCTCGGCGACCGCCGGGGAGCCGGGGCCGGCCAGCACGTTCAGCGGCGCCGGGACGGCCCCGACCAGGGCGGCGATGGTCTCCGGGTCGGACACCCCGGGGACGAACACCCCGTCCGCGCCCGCCTCGACGTACGCCCGCAGCCGGTGCACCGCGTCGTCCAGCCGGCCCTCCGGGGCGCCGATCCCGCGCAGGAACACGTCGGTCCGGGCGTTGACGAAGAGCGGCACGCCGACCGCGTCCGCCGCGGCCCGGGCGGCCGCGATCCGCTCGGCGGCCTCCGCCGGGGGGCGCCCCTCGTCCTCCAGGTTCACCCCGACTGCACCGGTGGCGAGCAGCGCGGCGACCGTCTCCCCGACCCCGGCGGCGGTGTCCGCGTAGCCGCCCTCCAGGTCCGCGGTGACCGGCAGGTCGACCGCGCGGACCACCTGGGCGGTCCGGGCCAGCACCTGCCCGGGGTCGGCGCCGCCGCCGTCCGCGCTGCCGAGCGACCAGGACACGCTCGCGCTGGCCGTCGCCACCGCCCGCGCCCCGGCGGCGGCCACCAGCCGGGCGCTCGGCACGTCCCAGGCGTTCGCCAGCACCAGCGGCTCGCCCGGGCGGTGCAGCTCCCGCAGCAGCCGGGCCCGCTCCCGCCGGACGGCGGGGTCCGCGGCGCTCACCGGGCGGCCGGGCTCATGCGGGTGGACACGCCGATCCGGTTCCAGGCGTTGATGGTGGCGATCAGCGCGATCAGCTGGGCCAGCTCGGTCTCGTCGAACCGCGCGGCGGCCTCCGCGTACACGGCGTCCGGCACGTGCCCCTGGGTCAGCAGGGTGACGGACTCGGTGAGGGCCAGGGCGGCGCGCTCGCGGGCGGTGAACCACGGGGTCTCACGCCAGGCCGGGAGGGAGACCAGGCGGTGGTCCTGCTCGCCGTGCTCGCGGGCGTCGGTGGAGTGCATGTCGATGCAGAAGGCGCAGCCGTTGAGCATCGAGGCGTGCACCTTGACCAGCTCGGCGATGACCGGGTCGACGCCCTCCCGGGAGGCCCGGTCCACGGCGACCATCGCCTGGTAGTAGGCGGGGGCGAGCTTGTGCATCAGCAGGCGCTGCTCGGGGGCGGGCACCGGGGCGCCGTCCGTACCGGCCGTCCCGTCCGCGGTCGCGCGCGTGGTCTCGTTCGTCGTCATGGTCGCCAGCCTAGGAGCGGGGTGGCCTGCCGTCCTGGTGCGTTCGGCCACGCGTTCCTTGGGCCACTTCCGGCGTGCGAACGACCGTGCGAGGATCGCCGGCAGGAGATCACCGCCAGGAGGTCTCCGACAGGACGAGGTCAGGGGGCCCGGTCGTGTGCACGGCGTTCGTCAGCATCGAGCCGGAAGCGGCCGTGCCGGTGCTGCTGCTGTCCGTCCGGGACGAGTACCTGGGCCGCGCCTGGCTGCCGCCGGACCACCACTGGCCGGACCGGCCCGACCTGCTCGGCGGACTGGACCTCGCGGCCGGCGGCACCTGGCTGGCCGTCGACCCGGCCCGGCGCACCGCCGCCTGCCTGCTGAACGGCTTCGGCCCGCTCGCCCCCGCCGAGGCCCGGCGCACCCGCGGCCGGCTGCCGCTCACCGCCGTCCGGGAGGGCGGCATCGGCCACCTCGACCTCACCCCGTACGACCCGTTCCACCTCGTCCTGGTCCGGGCCGACGGGGCCCGGGTGTCCAGCTGGAGCGGCGGACGGCTGGAGGAGCGCGAACTGCCGTCCGGCCTGAGCGTGGTGCTCAACGACGGGCTGGAGGGCCGGGCGGCCGACCGGACCACCTCCGAGCGGATCCGCGACCTGATGGCCGCGCGGGCCGCCCACTTCCGGTCCCGCCTCACCGCCGAACCCCGGCCCGAACCGACCGCCGACGGGCCGGCCGCCGCGGCCTGGGGCGGATGGCTGCCGATCGTCGCCGGGGACGGGCTGGCGCCGGACGCGGACGCCGCGCTGATCCAGCGGCGCGACTTCGGCGACGGGCGGATCTGGGGCTCCTCGTCGATCTCACTGCTCGCGCTCGGGCCGGACCTGCTGCGCTACGACTTCGCGGCCGCGCCGGTGGCCGCGGACGGGCCGGGGTGGCGGCGGGTGGCGACGGGCTGACCCGCGGCTCGCGGCGGGCGGCGGCGGGCGGCGGGCGGCGCCGGGAAAAGGGCTTGCACCTGACGCTGCGGGAGGCGGCATCGTGGCCCGGGTCGAGCCCGAAGGAGACCGCCGTGACCCGCCCGGACCCCCCGCGCCGCCCCCGCCGCCTGCTCGCCGTCCTGACCGTCGCCCTGCCGCTGGCCGGCATGCCGGCCGCGGTGACCGCCGTCGTCCTGCTCGGCGACGCGGCGCACCGGGCCGTCCCGTCCGCCACCGTCCTGGCCTCCGTGGCGGCGGCGCTGATCGGGCACCTCGCCCCCGGTGTCCCGCAGCCGTACGGTCGGTGAACTTCCGACGGCGGGGCTGCCGAACGTCTACATGCGCGTAGTAGCTTCGCGAGGGCCCCCGACCCGGCCGGCCACCGACCCCCGAGCGAAGGTGCGCGATGTCGACCCTGACCTACCCGGAAGCGATAGGCGTCGGCCTGCTCCAGGGCGTGACGGAACTCTTCCCGGTCTCCAGCCTCGGCCACAGCATCCTGCTGCCCGCCCTGGTCGGCGGGCGGATCCAGCACGACCTCGACATGACCGCCGAGGGCTCCTCGTACCTCGCCGCCCTGGTCGCCCTGCACCTGGCCACCGCGCTCGCCCTGGTGGTCTACTTCCGCAAGGACTGGGTCCGGGTGGTCGAGGGGCTGTTCGGCTCGATCCGGCACCGCCGGGTGGAGACCCGCAACGAGAGGCTCGCCTGGCTGCTCGTCCTGTCCACCATCCCGGTCGGCGTGGCCGGCCTCGCGCTGGAGAAGGCCCTGCGCAACGCGCTCGGCAAGCCCGTCCCGGCCGCGGTCTTCCTCGCCCTCAACGGGCTCGTGCTGCTCGGCGCCGAGCGGCTCAAGCGCGGCGGCACCGGCCGCCGCCGGGCCGGACACTCCGCCGGACACGCCGCCGACGAGCCGGGCCTGGACCCGGCGATCGCCTCCGACCACCGGCTGACCAGGCTCGGCTACGGGCAGGGCGCCTGGATCGGCGCCGCGCAGATCCTCGCGCTGTTCCCGGGCATCAGCCGCTCCGGCGTCACCATGAGCGCCGGCATCCTGCGCGGACTGCACCACGAGGACGCCGCCCGGTTCTCCTTCCTGCTCGCCACCCCGGTCATCCTGGCCGCCTCGGTGCTCAAGGTGCCCGAGCTGTTCAGGCCGGAGAACTCCGGCGTGCTCGGCCCCGTCCTCGCGGGCAGCGTCGCCGCCTTCGTGGCCGGCTACGTCTCGGTGCGGTTCCTCACCCGGTACTTCGAGACCCGCAGCCTGACGCCGTTCGCGCTGTACTGCTTCCTGGCCGGCGTCGGCAGCGCGGTCTACCTGTCGCTCTGAGCCGTCCGGCCGCCGCTCCGGGCCGTCCGGCCACCGCTCTTCGCCGTACGGGCCGCCTCACCCAGGATCCCGGCGAGGTCGGCCGGCCGGGAGAACATCGGCCAGTGCCCGGTGTCCAGCTCCACCAGCCGCCAGTGGCCGTCCGCGACCAGCCCGGCGACCACCGGCGGCGGCTCCGGCCAGTCCATCAGGCACTTCACGTACACCGCCGGGAGCCCGCTCAACGGGCCCTCCAGGAAGGCCGGTTCGGTCAGCGAGGGGCCCGGGTGCGGGGTCGCCCCCGCGGCGATCCGGGCGATCTGCCCGACCGTCAGCCCCTGCTCGGCGAACTCGGCCGGCGGCAGCGGCGGCCACCAGCCCCCGTGCGCGGCCAGGTCGGCCCGCAGCGCGGCCGGCTCCGGCAGCTGGTCGGCGAAGGACTCCCCCGCCACCGGCACGTTGGCGTCCACCAGGACCAGCCCGGCCAGCCGCCCGCCGATCCGCTCGGCGGCCTGGCCCACCGGGATGCCCGAGTAGCTGTGCCCGACCAGCACCACCTCGCGCAGGTCCAGCCGCTCCACCTCCGCGACGACGTCCGCCACGTGCGCCTGCTGCCCGGCGGGCGCGCCGCGCTTCTCCGCGAGCCCGGAGAGCGTCAGCGGGTACGCCCCGTGCCCGGCCGCGCGCAGCTCCGCCACGACCTCGTCCCACGCCCAGGCGCCGAGCCAGGCGCCCGCCACCAGCACAAAGTTCGCCATGGGCGGCACCGTAGCGCGCGAGTGTGACGGCGGCCCGGAAAGCGACGGGAAACACCACGTGGAGGAACGGTGGGGGCGCCCCGCCCGCGCCCGGGCGCCCCCGGCGGTTCCCGGGTCAGCCGGTGGTGAGGCCCAGGGCGGCCAGCCGGGTCGGGTCGGTGAGGATGTCCAGCCCGGTGATCCGGCCCCCGTGGACGGTGAACGACATGACCGACAGCGGACGGCCCCCGGCGAAGGACACCACCCCGGGCGAGCCGTTGACCGGCACCAGCCGGCCGTCGGCGGCGAACCGGGCGAAGGCGATCGCCTGCGAGGCGACGTCCGCCGCACCGCGGCGCAGCACGCTCGGCACCAGCGTGCCGCCGTCCGACCGGGCCACCACGTCCGGGTCGAGCACCGTCAGCAGAGCGTCGAAGTCCCCGCCCCGGGCGGCCCGCAGGAAGGCCTCCACCACCTCGCGCTTGCGGGCGTCGTCGGAGTCCGCGGCCGGGGTCGCGCCCTGGACCCGGCGGCGGGCGCGGCTGGCCAACTGCCGGGTGGAGGCGGAGGTCCGGCCGAGCACCTCGGCGATCCCGTCGAAGGGCACCTCGAACATGTCGTGCAGCACGAAGGCCACCCGCTCCGCCGGGGAGAGCGTCTCCAGGACCACCATCAGCGCGATCCCGACCGAGTCCGCGACCAGCACCTCGTGCACCGGGTCCAGCGCCGACAGCCCGCCGACCACCGGGTCCGGCAGCCGCACCCGGCCCTCCTGCTCGGGCAGCGGGTCCTCCCGGCGGGAGGCACGGGAACGCAACTGGTCCAGGCAGACCCGGCCGACCACGGTGGTGAGCCACGCCCCGAGGTTGCGCACCCCGCCCACATCGCTGCGGCTGAGCTTCAGCCAGGCCTCCTGCACGGCGTCCTCGGCCTCGGCGAGCGACCCGAGCATCCGGTAGGCCACCGCCCGCAGCTGGGGGCGCTCCGCCTCGAAACGCCGGGCCAGTTCGGCCGGTTCGGTCGGCTCGGCCGATTCGACTGCTTCAGCCGGCTCGGCCGGAAGGTTCTCCTCGCTCACCCTGTCACATCCTCGGGTCGGGATCCGTCGGTCCAGTGACGGACGCTAACCGACCGGGAGGACACGATGAGGAGGAGCCCGCCCGCCCCACCCGGTGACCCCGCCCGCGCCCCCTGGCGACAGGCGAGAATGGAGGCCGTGAGCACCTCCCGGACCACCTCCTGGACCACCTTCGGCGGCGACCTGCACCTGGACCTCACCGAGCGCCGGGCCGCCGGCGCCGGACTGCGGGCCGCCCTGGAGGACGCGCTGCGCGAGGCCGTCCAGGACGGGCGGCTCACCCCCGGCACCCGGCTGCCGTCCTCCCGGGCGCTCGGCGAGGACCTCGGGATCGCCCGCAACACCGTGGTCGAGGCGTACGGCCAGCTCACCGCCGAGGGCTGGCTCAGCTCCCGGCAGGGCTCCGGCACCACCGTCGCCCGGCGGACGGTCCCGGAACCGGTCCAGGGCCGGCGGCCGGCCCCCCGGGCGGTACGGGCGCGGCAGACCGCCCGGTACGACCTGATGGCCGGACGGCCCGACCTCTCGCTCTTCCCCCGCACCGCCTGGCTGGCCGCCGCCCGCCGCGCCCTCGCCACCGCGCCGCACGAGGCCCTCGACTACGGCAGCCCGCTCGGCCGGATCGAACTGCGGCAGGCGCTCACCCACTACCTGGCCCGGGTCCGCGGGGTGCGCACCGACCCCGACCACCTGCTCGTCTGCACCGGCGTCACCCAGGGCCTCGGCCTGCTCTGCGCCGCCCTGCGGGAACGCGGCGCCCGCACGCTGGCCGTCGAGGAGTACGGGCTGCCGCCGCAGCACGCGGTCGCCCGGGCCGCCGGACTCGCCACCGCCCCGGTGCCGCTGGACGCGGACGGCGCCCTGGTCGACCGGCTCGACCCCCGGGCCGGCGCCGTCCTCCTCACCCCCGCGCACCAGTTCCCCACCGGCGCGGCACTCTCCGCCGACCGGCGGGCCGAGGCGGTGCGGTGGGCGCGGGAGCAGGACCGGTACGTCATCGAGGACGACTACGACGGCGAGTTCCGCTACGACCGGCAGCCGCTCGGCGCGATGCAGGCGCTGGACCCGGAACGGGTGGTGTACGCCGGGACGGCCGCCAAGAGCCTCGCGCCGGGCCTGCGGCTGGCCTGGCTGGCCCTGCCGGACGCGCTGGTCGAGCCGGTCGCCCGGCTGAAGGCGCTGGCCGACACGATGTCCCCGGTGCTGGACCAGCTGACGCTCGCCGAACTGATCACCTCCGGCACGTACGACCGCCACGTACGGCGCTGCCGGCTGCACTACCGGCGCCGGCGCGACCACCTGGTCGCGGCGCTCGCCGAACACGCCCCGCACGTCCGGGTCACCGGCATCGCGGCCGGCCTGCACGTCGTCATCCGGCTGCCGCCCGGCTCCACCCCCGAACCCGAACTCCTCGCCCGCGCCCAGCAGGCCGGCCTCGCCCTCCACGGCCTCGCCTGGCACCGCACCACCCCGTCCCCCGCCGACGCCCCGACCGCCCTGGTCATCGGCTACGCCACCTCACCGGACCACGCCTTCCCGGCGGCGGTCCAGGCCCTCTGCGAACTGCTGCGCGGGGCCTGAGCGGGAGGAGGGAGGCCGGTGGGCCGGTGCGGGAGCGGCGGTCCGCCCGCCCCCTCGGGGGTGGGGGCGGGCGGACGGTTCGGGGTGTGAACTACTTGTTCCGGCTGCCGAGTTGGAACAGGAGGATGATGAACCCGGCGAAGAGGTGGCAGCCGACGGTGTAGAGCACCAGGCGGTGGTAGACCCGCTTGTTGGCCCACTTGCCGGCGTCCATGGTCTTCGGGCCGGCCGGAGTGTCGGCACCGGCGGCCGGGTTCTCGGCGTCGGCGGCCGGGGTGACGGTGGTGGTGGGATCGGCCATGGTGATCTCCTCCGGGGTGTTCTGACGGCAGGTCAGTGAACGGCGGCGGGGCCGCCGCCGAGGCAGAGTTCGCCGCCGGGGCTCTGCAGCAGGGTGTGGACGAAGAGCAGTTCGACGCCGCTGTCCGACTCTGCGGCGATGCAGTGCGGGGTGAGCGAGTCGTAGTGGGCGGAGTCGCCCACCGCGAGGTGGTGGACGCGGTCGCCGAGGGTGACGCGGAGCGCGCCCTTGAGGACGTACAGCCACTCCTCGCCCGGGTGGACCCGGACCACCGTGTCCTGCACGCCCGGCGGGACGTGCACCCGCAGGGCCTGCATCGCGCGGCCGGGGGCGCCGGCCCGCCGGTAGCCCCAGCCACCGGCCCGGCCGGGTTCGATGGCGCCGCCGCGGACGATCGGGTCCGGCTCGGCGAGGGTCTCGCCGAGCAGGCCGGAGACCGAGGTCCCGTACGCGCGGGCGAGGCCGAGCAGGACGGGCAGCGAGGGCTGCCGGCGGCCGGTTTCCAGTCGGGACAGATAGGCTGGGGAGAGCCCGACCCGCCCGGCGGCCACCTCCAGCGTGAGACGGCTGCTGAGCCGGTGCTCACGGAGACGGGCGGCGAGGCCGGCGACCTCCTGGTCGTCGAGCTGTTCGCCTGCTGCGGCGGCGCCGGTGGAGCTGCTGGTCATGTGTCCAGTGGACACCCGCCGTGCCGCACGGGCAAGAATTTTGCCTCAGAGGCAAGACCTCTCCGACAGACGCCCCGACCGGCCCCCACTCACGGCCGCGGGATGTTCCGCAGGTTGCTCCGGGCCAGGTCGACCATGCGTCCGACGCCGCCCGAGAGCACCGTCCTGCCCGCCGCCAGCGCGAAGCCCTTCAGCTGGGCGGCGGTGATGTGCGGCGGGATGGAGAGCGCGTTGGGGTCGGTGACCACGTCCACGAGGGCCGGGCCCGGCCGCTCCAGCGCCTCGACCAGCACCTCCCGGACCCGGGCCGGCTCGGTCACCCGCTTGGCCTGGATGCCCATCGCCCGGGCGATCCCGGCGTAGTCCACGTCCCCGTTGTCGATCTCGAACTCCGGGTAGCCGGAGACCAGCATCTCCAGCTTGATCATGCCGAGCGCGCCGTTGTTGAAGACCATCGTCTTCACCGGCAGCCGGTGCTTGGCCACCGTGAGCAGCTCGCCGAGCAGCATGCCGATCCCGCCGTCGCCCGCCATCGCGACCACCTGCCGCCCGGGGCAGGCGAGTTGGGCGCCGATCGCGTGCGGGAGGGCGTTGGCCATCGAGCCGTGCAGGAAGGAGCCGATCACCCGGCGGCGGCCGTTGGGCTGGAGGTAGCGGGCGGCCCAGACGTTGTTCATGCCGGTGTCCACGGTGAACACGGCGTCCTCGGCGGCCACCTCGTCGAGCACCGAGGCGACGTACTCGGGGTGGATCGGCAGGTGCTTCTCGATGTCCCGGGTGTACGCGCCGATCACGTCCTCCAGCGACCGGCAGTGCTTGCGCAGCATCCCGTCCAGGAAGGCGCGGTCGCGCTTGGCGTCGAGCAGCGGCAGCACGGCCCGCAGGGTGGCGGCCACGTCGCCGTGGACGGCGAGTTCGAGGGCGGTGCGGCGGCCGAGCCGGGTGGCGTCGTGGTCGACCTGGACGGTGTGCGCCTGCGGCAGGAAGGAGTCGTACGGGAAGTCGGTGCCGAGCAGCACCACCAGGTCGGCGGAGTGCAGCGCCTCGTGGCAGGCCCCGTAGCCGAGCAGGCCGCTCATGCCCACGTCGTACGGGTTGTCGAACTGGATCCACTCCTTGCCGCGCAGGGAGTGGCCGATCGGCGCGTTCAGGGCCTGCGCGGCGGCCATCACCTCGGCGTGCGCCCCGCGCACCCCGGCGCCGCAGAACAGCACCACCTTGCGGGCCGCGTTGAGCAGCCGGGCCAGTTCCTGCACCTGGGACCAGGGCGGGGCGGCGACGGCCTGCTCGGTGAGGAAGTGGCTGGTGCCGGTGGGGGCGGCGGCGGAGAGCGCGGCGACGTCCCCGGGGAAGGCGAGCACCGAGACGCCGTGCGAGCCGAGCGCGTGCTGGACGGCGACCCGCAGCAGGCGGGGCAGCTGGGCGGGGGTCGAGAGCATCTCGCACCAGGTGCTGCAGTCGGTGAACACCCGCTCGGGGTGGGTCTCCTGGAAGAAGCCGGTGCCGATCTGCCCGGACGGGATGTGCGAGGCGAGCGCGAGCACGGGCAGGCCGCTGCGCTGGGCGTCGTACAGCCCCTGGACGAGGTGGGTGTTGCCGGGGCCGCAGGAGCCGGCGCAGACCGCGAGCCGGCCGGAGAGTTCGGCCTCGGCGGCGGCCGCGAAGGCGCCGGCCTCCTCGTTGCGCACGTGCACCCAGCTGATGCCGTCGGCCCGCCGGATGGCGTCCACGACGGGGTTGAGGCTGTCCCCGACGACGCCGTAGACCCGCTCCACCCCGGCCTGCCGGAGCACCTCCACCATCTGTTCGGCCACGCTCGGCACGGCGGCGACTCCTTCGCTGGGGCGGCTCCACGGGACACCAGCACTCTCCGGGGCGGCCGGGGGCGGCGCAGCCGGGGCGGGGCGAACGGGTGAGGCGGCGGACCCGGGAGCGCGGGAGCGGGGTACGGGCTACTCGGCCGCCAGGTGGTCCTGCTGGCCGAGCTTGCCCGCCGCGAGGCCGGCCTGGGGCTTGCGGCGGCCGGGTTCGCGGCCCGGGGGCTGGGCGACCCGTTCCTGGGCGGGCGGGGCGGTGGTCGGCAGGGTGACCGGGGCACCGGACTTGACCTGCACCGCCTCGCCGTCGTGCCGGACGTGGAGGACCTCGCCGCGGCGCAGCGTGTACGTCGTCCGCTCGTGGGTGATCTCGACGCCGAGCAGGTGCCCGCGCACCAGCAGCGAGAAGCTCAGCCGCATCAGCCCGGACGGCAGCCGGGGCCGGAACGAGAGCGCCTCGCCGTGGTCGCGCAGCCCGCCGAAGCCGGCCACCAGGGCGATGCAGGCCCCGGCGAGCGAGGCCATGTGCAGGCCGTCACGGGTGTTGCCGCCGAGGTCGTGCAGGTCCATCAGCGCGGCCTCGGCCGTGTAGTCGTAGGCGAGGTCGAGCTGGCCGACCTCGGCGGCGATCACCGCCTGGGTGCAGGCGGAGAGCGAGGAGTCCCGGACGGTCAGCCGCTCGTAGTAGGCGAAGTTGCGGGCCTTCTGCTCGTCGGTGAAGGCGTCGCCGCGGACCTGCATGGCGAGCACCAGGTCGGCCTGCTTGACCACCTGCTTGCGGTACAGGTCGAAGTACGGGTAGTGCAGCAGCAGCGGGTAGTTCTCCGGCGGGGTGTGCTCGAAGTCCCAGACCTGGTGGTGGGTGAAGCCGTCGGCCTGCGGGTGCACGCCGAGGTCCTCGTCGTACGGGATGTACATCGCGGCGGCCGCGTCGCGCCAGGCGGCGGTCTCCTCGGTGTCCACGCCGAGCAGCGCGGCCTCGTGCGGGTTGCGGACGGCGGCCTCGGCGGCGGCGCGCAGGTTGGTCTGCGCCATCAGGTTGGTGAAGACGTTGTTGTCCGCGACGGCGCTGTACTCGTCGGGGCCGGTGACGCCCTCGATGCGGAACCTCCCGGCCACGTCGTGGTGGCCGAGCGAGCGCCACATCCGGGCGGTCTCGACGAGCAGTTCGAGCCCGTACTCGCGCTCGAACTCCGCGTCGCCGGTGGCCCGGACGTAGCGGGCGACGGCGGCGGCGATGTCGGCGCCGATGTGGAAGGCCGCGGTGCCGGCCGGCCAGTACCCGGAGCACTCCTCGCCGCGGATCGTCCGCCACGGGAACACCGCGCCGGACAGGCCGAGTTGGACCGCCCGCTCACGGGCCAGCGGCAGGGTGGTGTGCCGCCAGCGCAGGGCCTGGTTGACGGCGGCGGGCAGGCAGTAGGTGAGCACCGGCAGGACGAAGGTCTCGGTGTCCCAGAAGCTGTGCCCGTCGTAGCCGGGCCCGGTCAGCCCCTTGGCGGGGATGGCCCGCTCCTCGCTGCGGGCGCCGGCTTGCAGGACGTGGAAGACGGCGAACCGGACGGCCTGCTGGAGTTCGACGTCGCCCTCGATCTCGATGTCGCTGGTCTCCCAGAACTCCTGGAGGAATTCGGCCTGTTCGGCGATCAGCCCGTCCCAGCCGGTGTACCGGGCGGCGGTCAGCGCGGCCTCCACCTGGTCCCGGACGGCGGGCAGCGAGCGGGTGCCGGACCAGCCGTAGGCCATGAACTTGGTCAGCCGCAGCCGCTGTCCGGCCTTGAGCACGGTGGTGACGCTGATCCGGCACTGGTCGGCGTCGGCCTCGGCGACGGTGTCGGACTTCTCCGGCCCCTCGATGATGTGGTCCATCCCGGCCGCGACCCGGATGCCGCTGTACCGGGTGCGGTGCACCAGGATGGCCTTGGTCCCGCTGGCGTGGTGCGCCTCGGGCTGCAGCGGCGCCTCCAGCACGGCGGCGGCCCGCGGGTCGCCCTCGGGGCCGCCGGGCAGCTGCTCGTTGGCGACCAGCTCGGACTGGAGCACGATCCGCACCGGGCCGTCCACCGCCTCGACGCTGTACTCGACGGCGGCGACGGCGCGCTGGGTGAGCGAGACCAGTCGGGAGGAGCGCACCCTGATCGTCCGCCCGGCCGGGGAGGTCCACTCCGCCTCGCGGTGCAGCAGGCCCTCGCGGACGTCCAACCAGCGCTTGTGGCTGACGAGTTCGCCGTAGCGCAGGTCGAAGGGCTCGTCGTCCACCAGCAGCCGGATGATCTTGCCGTTGGTCACGTTGATGACGCTCTGGCTGGACTCCGGGTAGCCGTAGCCGCCCTCGCCGTACGGCAGCGGGCGCAGCTCGAAGACGCCGTTGAGGTAGGTGCCGGGCAGGCCGTGCGGCTCGCCCTCGTCCAGGTTGGCGCGCAGGCCGATGTGGCCGTTGGAGAGCGCGAAGACCGACTCGGCGCGGGCCATCGAGGCCAGGTCCAGGCCCTGTTCGGTGATCTGCCAGGGGTCGATCGCGAAGTTCTTGTCCCCGGGAGTCATGCCTCCTCCTCCCCCAGGAACTCGGAGAGGTCCTGGACGACCACGGTGGCGCCGTCCCGGCGCAGTTCGGCGGCCTGGCCGGTGCGGTCCACCCCGACCACCGCGCCGAAGCCGCCGGCCCGGCCGGAGGCGACCCCGGCGAGCGCGTCCTCGAAGACCGCGGCGTGGGCGGGTTCGACGCCGAGGGCGCGGGCGGCGTACAGGTAGGTGTCGGGGGCCGGCTTGCCGGGCAGTCCCTCGGCCTTGGCGGTGTTGCCGTCCACGATCACCTCGAACAGTTCCTCGATGCCAGCCGCCCGCAGCACGTCCCGGCAGTTGGCGCTGGAGGAGACCACGGCGCTGGGCAGCCCGGCCGCGCGCAGCCGGTGCACGTAGTCGACCGAGCCCTGGTACGCCTGGACGCCCTGCTCCCGGATCAGCCGCAGCACGGTGTCGTTCTTGGCCCGGCTGATCCCTTGCACCGTGGGGGAGTTGGGCGGATCGTCCGGGGTGCCCTCGGGCAGGTCGACGCCCCGGCTGCGCAGGAACCCGCGGGTGCCGTCCAGGCGCGGGCGGCCGTCCACGTAGGTGTCGTAGTCGGTGACGGCGTCGAAGGGGACGAACTGGCCGCCGGTGCGGGCGGCTTCGGCGCGCAGGAAGGCGTCGAAGGTGTCCTTCCAGGCCGCGGCGTGCACCTTCGCGGTCTGGGTGAGCACCCCGTCGAGGTCGAAGAGGAAAGCACGGATGTCGTCCGGTAGCCCCAGCATGGGTGCAGTCTTACCCGGGAACGGGGGGAAGCCGCCCATTTCCCGGCGGCGCGTCGCGGGAAGGGCGGCTTCCGGTTGCCGGGCCGGGCCGGGCGGGGCCGGACCGGGGCGGCGTCACGGCGCCGGGGCGGCGTTACGGCGAGTCGGGCATCTGCGCCTCGGGCGCCTCGATGACCGCGAAGACCGCGCCCTGCGGGTCCTGGACCACCGCCATCCGGCCGGACTGCATGTCGAAGGCCGGCTGGATCACCGAGCCGCCCGCCTTGACCAGGGCGTCCACCGTGGAGTCGGCGCCGTCGACCGAGAAGTAGGTCATCCAGTGCGAGGGCGTGCCGGCCGCCAGGTAGCCGGGGATCGCCTGCATGCCGCCCACCGTGCGGTCGGCGACGTTGAGCGAGAAGTAGCCGTCCATGCCCTGGATGGTGGCCGGGCGCAGCCCGAGGGCCGGCTGGTAGAAGCGGCCGGCCGCGCCGGTGTCGGCGGTGTTGAGCTCGTTCCAGACCAGTGCGCCGGGCTCGTTGACCACGCCCGCGCCGATGAAGTCCATCGCCTGCCAAACCCCGAACACCGCGCCGGTCGGGTCGGCGGCGACCAGCATCCGGCCGATCGTGCCGACGTCCATCGGGTCGTACAGGACCGTGCCGCCGGCCTCGGTGATGGACGCCCGGGCCGCGTCGGCGTCGTCCGAGGCGAGGTAGGTGGTCCAGGCGACGGGCGGCGTCGGCTGCCCCTCGGGCGCCGCCTGCGCCATGATCCCGGCGACCGGCCGGCCGTTGAGCATGCACACGGCGTAGCCGCCGAACTCGGCCGGGCCGACCTCGCCCTGCCAGCCGAACAGGTCGCGGTAGAAGTCGAGCGCGGCCTGCTGGTCGCTCGCCATCAGGTCGACCCAGCACGGGGTGCCGGGCTTGTACGGATCGGTGACTACGGGCATTGCTGGGCCTCCCGGAGGCGGTGGTGGCCGGCTGTGGTGGTCGGGACGGTCGGAGCGGTCGGGCCCTCGTCCCGGCCGGGCCTGGTGGGGGTACGGCCCGGCCGGGACGACGGCGGTACACCGCCACCTTCGGTCCGCCGCCGCGATCCCGCCACCGGACGGCGCCCTGGCGGGCGACCGGCGGCCGGACCGTCACGGGGCTCGGGCGGGGTGCTCACGGGCTGTTCACCGGGGCTGTTCACCGAACTCTTCCCCGGGCTGCTCACGGGGCGTCGTGGTGGTGCCCGGTGACGAAGTACGGCTGCACCTTGCCGCTCTGCGCGTAGTCCTTGAGCCGGACCAGCAGTTCGGCCCAGGTGCCGGCCACCGCCGGGACGCCGTCCTCGCTGCCCGGCTGCCAGCCGCCGTGCCGGAACAGCAGCCGGGTGCGCCCGGGCGCGGCGGGCCGGTCGGGCTCGGAGGCGGTGGGCTCGTCGGGGGCGCCGGGCTGGTCGGACAGCTCCCAGCTGATCCAGGTGCCGGCCCAGTGCGGCGGGAAGGACCCGGCGTTGGTCCACACCACCCGGTCCCGGTCGGCCCGCTCCACCCGCAGCCGGAACGGCTCGGGGACGTCGGGGAAGTCGAACAGCAGGACGTCGCCGTCCCGGTCCACGCCGGTGGTCCACCAGGCGGTCAGCCCGTCGTGCGTGGTGAGTGCGGCGAGCACCACGTCCCGGGGCGCGGCGATGTCGAGCTGGAGGGCGATCTCGGGCATGGGTCCGCCTTTCGGTGGCCGCCGGATTCCCTTACGCCCACCATGGCACGACCCCCGGGCCCGCGCGCCCCGGAGGGCGCCGGCCCGGGGGTCGTCCCCGTCGTTCCGGTGGGTGCGGTCGTTCCGGTGCGGTCAGCCGCCGCTGCCGTAACTGGTGTTCGCGCAGATGTCGTCGTCCGCCGAGCGGGCGTCGTTGGTGATGGTGGTCGGCAGCGGCTGCGGGGGCGCCGGGACGCCCGGGGTGGCGGCCGTCGCGCCGCCGCCGGCGGGGGCACCGGTCGACATCCCCATCGCGGCCGCGAAGTCCTGGCCGGTGATCACCGAGATGCCGCGGGCGGTGCTGGACTCCAGGCTGGCGCCGGGGAACAGCGCGGCGACCTTCTCGGCGTTCGCCTTCTGCCCGGAGCCGTACTCGATCGTGGTGGTCTTGTACTTGGTGCTCGCCGCCTGGCCCGCCGTGCTGGCGGTGAACTTGGCGCCCTTCAGCAGTTCGGTCGCCTTGCCGGCCAGGCCGTTGACGGTCGTCCCGTTGTAGACCGCCACCCTGATCGCCGAGTTGGTGGTGTCCGCGGCCGGGGCGGCCGGGGTGGTGGGCGCGGCGGGCTGCTGCGGAGCCGGGCCGGTGCCGTCCGCCGGGGCGTCCGGCTGCTGGCCGGTGGCGTTCTGGCCGTCGATGGTCTGGTCGGCCTTGAGGGTCTCCCAGAGCTTGTTGGCGTCCGGCTGGACCAGGTCGAGGTCCTTGTCCTGGGTGCGGAAGCGCCAGGGTGCCGTCACGAACTTCAGGTCGTGCATGTCGATGTTCTTCAGCGACAGGCCGAAGGAGGCAAGCTTGTCGGCCGAGTCCAGGCCCGGGTCGACGACCAGCGACTTGGTCGCGGCGTCGGCCAGCGGCAGGAGGGTGGTGGGGTTCATCCCCTCCTTCTTGATCTTGGTGGCGAGCGAGCCGAGGAAGGCCTGCTGGCGCTTCATCCGGCCGATGTCCGAGCCGTCGCCGATGCCGTGCCGCAGCCGGACGTAGTCGAGCGCCTGCTGGCCCTCGACGGTCTGCTTGCCCTGCGGGAGGACGAGGTCGCCCTTCCTCTTCAGGTTGGGGTTGATGTCCCCCTCGTAGATCGGCTTCGGCAGGCAGATGTCCACGCCGTTCACGGCCTTGGTCATCGCGGCGAAGCCGTTGAAGTCGACGACCAGGGTGTGGTCGACGCGGATTCCGGTGAGCTTCTCCACCGTGTTCTGGGTGCAGGCCGGGTTGCCGTCGTCGCTGCCGCCCATCGAGAACGCGGCGTTGAACAGGTCGGTGTTGCCGCCCTTGGTCCACTTGCCGTTGGGCAGCTTGCAGGACGGCAGCTCGACCTTGGCGTTGCGCGGTATCGAGATGCCGACGGCGTGCTTGTGGTCGGCGTAGACGTGCAGCAGGATCGTGGTGTCCGAGCGGGCGCCGCCGTCGTCGGCGCCGCCGCCGAGGTCGGAGTTGTTCTTGCCGCGGCTGTCCGAGCCGATCAGCAGCACGTTGACCGGCCTGTTGCCGTCCGCGTCGGCCTTCGCCTCCGGGGGGCGGTTGCGGGCTATGGCGTCGGCGTCGAAGGACTTGATGTTGGCGTTCAGCTTGAGGTAGATCGCGCCGCCGACACCGGCGATGACCACCAGCACGCCCGCCGTCGACCAGGCGACGATCTTCTTCACGTTCTTCTTGGGCTTGGCGCTCTTGCGCGCCGCGGCCCGGCCGCCACCCGCGGCGGCCGCGGCACCCGCGGTGGCCGAACCGCCGCCCTTGCCCTGCGCGGCACGGCGGGCCTCCGCCCGGCCACCGCTGCGCGGACCGGGCACTGAACTCTCCGCACCTTCCGTCGTGGGCATGTCCTCGCCCCGAGCCGGGCTCTCGCCCCTCCGACCTGACATGCGCGTACCTTTCACCGACGGAAGCGACGCCCCTGACGATCCGGCGCACCGCACACAGAGAGACGGCCCGAACCGTTCCCAGGTTGCACATACGACCGTCACCACTAACCGACGATCGTGGCTTCCGATCATATTTAGGCCCGACACGATCACCGACCCTCGGCCCTCGGACAACCCCGCCGACCGACGGGCAACACCACCGCAGAACAGTCGAAAACGCCCGATTCCGACGTGACCCATGCCACTCCACCGGTCCGCGTCCACACCGAATTCCAGCCACCGGCACGGCAGGTGGGGGCGCCACGCGATCGGCACCGGCCGCGGGGCGCGAACCGGCCACGGACGGCAGCGGAGCGGCCCGCCCCCGGACCTGGGCACCCCAACGCCCTCGCACGCACCGGAGTTGGGCACGCGGGGCACACCCGGGCGGCTTCCGCCAGGACCGGCCGCGGCCCGCGACGGCGCGCGGCTCCGGGCGGCGGAACGCCCACGCCCGGGAACGACGGAGGCCGGATCGGAGAACATCCCGATCCGGCCTCGGTGCGGTGGGGCGCCAGGGGCTCGAACCCTGAACCTACGGATTAAAAGTCCGCAGCTCTGCCAATTGAGCTAGCGCCCCGCGGCCCTGGAACACCCGGGGTTCCGGGTGGGAGGACCACGGCGATCCTACCCGGTGGGGCCCAGGGCTCCGCCAGTGGATTGCGCGGGCGTGCCGGGGTTGTGGAGCGGGTCTTGAGGCGGTGTGTAGTGGGCGGCGCGGACCCGGCGGAGCCAGGCCTCGACGGGGCGCGGGTCGGGCGCGGCGGGCAGCACGCCGGGGCCGGCGAGGCGGTCGGCGGCGTCGGCCAGCAGGCCCTCCGCGAGGGTGGGGTGGTCGGCGATGCGTTCGCCCAGTTCGCGGATGCGTTCGGGGTCGGGCAGTCGGATCGGGTTGCGGCCGGTCTCGTGCAGGCGGACGGCCTGCTCGACCAGCCGGACCAGGTGCCGGGCGTGCTTGGCGGCCCGGCGGCGGGTGGCCGGGTCGGTGGTGTCGCGGGTCAGCAGCTTGCGGAACTGCTGGTCGGCGTAGCCGAGGTAGGCCTTCCGTACGGCCGGTGCGCTGAGGAAGGCCGTGCGCAGGCCGACCAGTTCGTCGCCGAGCGGGGTGCGGACCTCGTAGAGCCCGTCCGGCAGCCAGACCAGCTCGGAGGCGGTCGGGTTGCAGCCCAGCGCCAGCCGGCACCACTTGGCGGCCTCGTGCAGGGTGAGGTCCGGCGCGGTGGTCACCTGGGACTCGGCCGGGCGGTGCAGGCCGTGCAACTCCTCGGTGGGGGTGGCGAACAGGCCCAGCCGGTCGAGGTCGGAGCCGGCGTGGGCGAAGCCGTACGCGGTGGAGCCGACGATGCCGGAGAGCAGCACCGTGCCGGGGACGGACGGAGGGACGGGAGCAGCGGGAACGGCGGACATCGGCGGACTCCTCTCGTACGGACGGGCGGGCACCGCATCCTCGTCCGGGCATCCTCGCCGGAGCGGGCCGCGCCGGGCGAGCGAATTCCGCTCCGGCGCCGGCCCGGCCGCCGATACCGGGCCCCGAGGATCGCGGCCCCGCGGGCGGCCGCGGCGGGTGTCCCCGGCCGGGCCGCCGGGTAGCGTACGGGCCATGTCGACCACCCCGACCGATGAGGTCCTGATCGTCACCGGCGCGAGTCGCGGCATCGGTGCCGCCACCGCCCTGCTGGCCGCCCGCCGCGGCTACCGGGTCTGCGTCAACTACCGTACGGACGAGGCCAACGCGGCCGCCGTCGTGGAGAAGATCCGGGCCGACGGCGGCACCGCCCTCGCGGTCCGCGCCGATGTCAGCCGCACCGCCGAGGTGGAGCGGCTGTTCACCACCGTGGACGCCGAACTCGGCCCGCTCACCGGGCTGGTGAACAACGCCGGCACGCTGGAGAAGCAGTGCCGGCTGGAGGAGATCGACGAGGACCGGCTGAACCGGATCTGGGCCGCCAACATCACCGGCCCGTTCCTCTGCGCGGCCCAGGCCGTCCGCCGGATGTCCACCCGGCACGGCGGGCGCGGCGGCGCCATCGTCAACGTCGGCTCGGCGGCCTCCCGGATCGGCTCGCCGAACGAGTACGTCGACTACGCGGCCGCCAAGGGCGCGGTGGACTCGATGACCCGCGGCCTGGCCCTGGAGGTCGCCGCCGAGGGCATCCGGGTCAACACGGTGCGACCGGGGCTGATCCACACCGGCATCCACGCGCTCGGCGGCGAGCCCGGCCGGGTCGACCGGGTCGCGCCCAACCTGCCGATGCGCCGCGGCGGGCAGCCGGAGGAGGTCGCCGAGGCGGTCCTCTTCCTGCTCTCCCCGGCGGCCTCGTACACCACGGGGGCGTTCCTGGAGGTCTCGGGCGGGCGCTGAACAGCCCGGTTCCGTACCGGAGGGGGCCGGTTTCGGCCAGCGTCGTCCCGCCACCGAGCGGCCCCCTCCGGTTTCCTTCCGCCCGTCCGCCCCCGCCCGTACGGTGGTGGCCATGACCGACGCCTTCATCGACATCCCCGGTGTGCGCAACTTCCGTGACGCGGGCGGGATCGGCGCCCTCCGCCGGGGCGTGCTGTACCGCTCCGGGTCCTTCCACACCCTCACCGAGGAGGGCGCCCGGCGGCTCAAGGCGCTCGGCCTGCGGACGGTGTTCGACCTGCGCAGCGCGTTCGAGCTGCAGACCTGGCCGGACCAGCGGCACGGCCTCGACCACGAGTCCCTCAACCTGCCGACCCTGCCCGCCGACCGCAAGGACGTCGACCGGCCCTGGCCCGAGGACCAGGCGGCCCTCTACCCCTTCATGGCCGAGACGGCCGGCCCCTCGCTGGCCGCCGTGGTCCGCCGCCTCGCCGCGCCGGACTCACTGGCCGCCGTCGTCCACTGCGCCGTCGGCAAGGACCGCACCGGCCTGACCATCGCCGTCCTCCAGTCCCTGCTGGGCGCCTCCGAGGCCGAGATCACCACCGACTTCCTGCGCTCCAACGT
>NZ_JBHUAL010000038.1:41598-52001 GCF_042789775.1 Kitasatospora sp. NPDC056800
TCGGCAAGGACCGCACCGGCCTGACCATCGCCGTCCTCCAGTCCCTGCTGGGCGCCTCCGAGGCCGAGATCACCACCGACTTCCTGCGCTCCAACGTCGGCCTCGGCCTCGACAAGGGCCCCACCCCGTACGTCGACGAGACCGGCACCGAGCGGATCTCCCGCCCGGTCGACGCCGGGCACCTCGCCTCCTCGCTGGCCTGGATCCACGACCACCACGGCACCGTCCCCGACTACCTGCGCCACCACGGCACGACGGACGCCGAACTCGACGCCGTCCGCGCCAAGCTCTCGGACTGACCGGCCGTCAGCCCTCCCGGCGCTCGAAGCGCCACCACTGCGCCGGGGTGTCGGCGTCCTCCCGCTGGTGGACGTCGGCCTCCGGGGTGTCGCCCGCCGTCAGGGGCTTGCCGCTGATGAAGCTGGTCACCGTGTAGGTGCCCGGGGCGTCGACGTGGGCCTCCAGCAGCCACTCCTGGGCGCCGAAGGCGTTGGCCGACCACTGCTGGATCCGGACGCCGTCCTCCGTCGAGGCGCCGGCGACGTCCAGGCGCTTCCCGCTGCCGACGTTCTCGATGTGGAACAGCGCGCCGCCCGGGTGGACGGCGGTGAGCCGCCAGAGCCGGGCGTCGCTGCCGTCGTCCGCGCCGAGGACGATCCGGGCGCCGCTGCGCCGGGAGCCGTCGGCGACCCGCAGCAGCAGGCCGCTGCCGACGTTGCGGACGAGGTAGCTGCCGTCGGTGATCGCGGAGTCTGTCACGACCGCAGTCTGCCACCGGGCACCGACAGGCCGTCCCGCACCGCCGTACGGGCCACCGTGCGGGCCACCGTGCGGGCCGCCGGCCGAGGGCTCTGAGCCGGGGGCGCGGAGGAGTTTCCGCCGGACCGGCCCCGCCCCCTATGCTGCGGCGAATGTCCACCGAGCAGATACCGTCGCACCGTCAACAGCCCACCTTCTCCGAAGCCGTGGCCGCCCTGGAGGCCGTGGTCGCGGCCGGGGACGACGAGCGGTTCGGGCCCGCCCTCGGCCTGGTCGGCGGGCTGTTCGGCGCGGCCGACCCGGCGGAGCGGGTGGCGGCCGGCCCCCGGCTGGCCGCGCTGCTGCCGGACGCCCCGCCCTTCCCCCGCGCGCACCTGGCCATGGTGGTGGGCGCCTGCGTGGAGCACGGCGCCGACCCGGTGGCCTGCTCCGGCCCGGTGCTGGCCGGCCTGCGCGGGGCGCTGACCGGCGCGCAGCTGCTGGTCCGGCGCTGGGTCTCCACCGGCGGCGGCCCGCTGCCCAGCGCGGAGGAGGACGATCCGGCCGAGGCGCACGAGCGGATCGCCGACCCGGCGCACCTGGACGAGTGGCACGCGCACCTGGCCGTGGTCGCCTGGTGGACGCTGCACCTGTGGCAGCAGGCGGCCTGGGCGGTGTACGCGCACGCGGAGGTCCGGGCCGAGGCCCGCGCCTCGGGCGTGACCGAGGTGCTCCTGGAGCTGTTCGACCGCTACCAGGGCGAGCAGCACGACTTCAAGGGCCTGGTCCACCTGGCGCTGATGCTGGACGACGAGCCGCTGCTGGTGCTCGACCGCCCCACCGGCACCGGCTACCTGCTGCGGATGAGCGGCCTGAGCGACACCTTCCAGCTGCACACCCTGCTCGCGGACGTGCTGATCGGCGGCGGCCACCTGCCCGGCACCCCGCAGGAGCGGGAGGTGGTGGCGCTGGCCCGGACGGCGTTCCTGGACGGCCGCCGGGTGATCGCCACCGGCGCCTTCAACCTGGTCGCGCCGGACGGCTCCTGGATCTGGAACGAGGGGACGCCGGGCGATATCCCGGTGGTGGACGGCGTGCGCACCCTGGTGCTGGAGCCGCTGCCGTACGAGCGCAGCTGGTCGGCCGGGCGGTTCATCCAGGAGGTTCCGGGCGACCTGCGGCTGGAGCGGGTGCTCGACCCGGTGGAGGCCGCCCGCCGGCTGGCCGCCACGGTGCCGGGGCAGACGCCCGCCGAGGCGTTCCGGTAGACCGGGCGCTCCGGGTCCAGGCGTTCCGGGAGGCCCCGACGGCCCCGCCCGTTCACCGGGTTAGGGTCGGAAGCCGACACAGCCCCCCTACGAGTGGAGTCGACGATGGCGAAGGTCCCGAACGTGATCGCGGCCGCCGCGCCCGCCGCGCTGACCGCGGCGAGCGGTCTGGTCGGCGGTTACGGCGTCGCCCGCTGGAGCGGCCGGCGCGAACTGGGCGGCGCGGTGCTGGCGGTCGCCGGCGCCGGGGCGGCCGCGCAGTGGCGCCGGAGCTCGGGCACGGGCACCGCGGCGGCGCTGACCGGCCTGTACGTGGCGGCCTTCGGCGGCTCGCACCCGCTGGCGAAGAAGATCGGCGCCTGGCCGTCCGTGTTCGCGGTGACCGGCGTGGTCGCGGCGGCCTCCACGGCCGCGACGGCGCTCTCCGCCCGCAAGCGCTAGCCGGCCCTCACCGGACCGCGCGCTCCGCACCGAACCGGGCCTCGAAGGCGGCCCGGTTCGCCGAGACCGGCGCGCGGTCCCAGACCGCGAACACCACCCGGTCGAAGGCCGCCCCGTACCGGGCCAGCGCCCCCTCGAAGGCCTCGGCGACCTGCGCCGGGTCGTTGCCGAACACCCCGCAGCCCCAGGCGCCGAGCACCAGCGTGCGCAGCTCGTGCCGGGCGGCCGCGGCGAGCACCCGCACGGCCCGCTCGGCAAGCACGCCGCGGACGTCCGTACCGGGTGAACGCCGTTCCAGCTGACCGGCGTTGGGCGCGGGCGAGGTCAGGAAGGAGACCGGGTACGGCCGCGCCAGCAGCTCGCCGCGCCCGTCCCGGATCACCGGCACCGCCGGCGAGACGATCACCCGGTGGCTGTACCGGAGGTCGGTGGAGGCCCGGTGCGCCTCGTAGTAGTCCGGTGCCTCCAGCAGGCAGCTGTACAGCAGCGCGCTGCGGCACAGGTCCTCCTCCTGGGCGCGGGCGCCGCGCAGGTAGCCGCCGCCGGGGTTGCGCGCGGAGGCGAAGTTCAGCACCCCGACCGGCCCCGCCCCGGCGTCGACCAGCCGGCGGGCGGCCTGGACGCTCCCCTCGGCCGTCACCTCGATCCGCCCGGCCGCCGGCCCCGGCCCGCGGCCGCCCTCCGCCAGCAGCGCGTCCAGCCGCTCCGGCGCGTACGACACCGTGCCGGCCTTCGCCGCCGCCAACTCCTCCCCCACCCGCACGAGTTCACCCCCGGCCGTCCGGTAGCTCCCGCGCTCGGCGATCTCCTCGTTCACCCGTGCCACGTCGTGCAGTCTGCTGCTCATGGCCGCGACGCTACGGGACTACCGCGCCCGTGCGCCACAGGTTATTCTCACTTCCAGAACAACACCCCGGGGGGATGGCGGGGTGTCCGCGTGGGGGAAACGCGAAGGGCCCGCTCCGGGGAGGAGCGGGCCCTTCGTGCGTTTCACGCGGTCGGCCCGGCCGTGTGGTCGGCCCGGCCGCACGTTCAGCCCGGCCGGCGGTCGGTCACCGCCGGTGCGGCGTCAGTTCTTCCAGCGCGGCTTGCGGTCGTCGCCGCCACCGAAGCCACCCGAACGGCCACCGCGGTCGTCACGGTCACGGCCACCGCCGAAGCCGCCACGGTCACGGTTGAAGCCACCGCGGTCGGACTGCGGACGGCCACCGGAGCGGTGGTCGTCGCGGCGCGAGAACGGACGGCTGCTGCCGCCGCGCTCGTCACGGTCCCGGCCGAAGGACGGACGGTCGCCGAAGGAGCGGGCCGGACGGTCGCCGCCGCCGAAGCCACCCGAACGGCCGCCGCGGTCGTCACGGTCACGGTTGAAGCCACCGCGCTCGCGGTCGCCGCCACCGAAGCCACCCGAACGGCCACCACGGTCGTCACGGTCACGACCGCCACCGAAGCCGCCACGGTCACGGTTGAAGCCACCGCGCTCGCGGTCGCCGCCACCGAAGCCACCCGAACGGCCACCACGGTCGTCACGGTCACGGCCACCGCCGAAGCCGCCACGGTCACGGTTGAAGCCACCGCGCTCGCGGTCGCCGCCACCGAAGCCACCCGAACGGCCACCACGGTCATCGCGGTCACGGCCACCGCCGAAGCCACCCGAACGGCCGCCACGGTCGTCACGGTCACGGCCACCGCCGAAGCCACCCGAACGGCCACCGCGGTCGTCACGGTCACGGTCACGGCCGTAGGCCGGACGCTCGCCGCGCGCCTCGCGGTACGACGGGGCACGGTCCTCGGCCTGCGCCGCGGCGGGGGCCTCGGCGGCCGGAGCGGCCTCGGCCGACTCACCGGACTCGGCCTCGGCGGCCGGCTCCTCGTCCTCGATGCCCAGCTCGGCCCGCTCGCGCGCCGCACGGGCGGCCAGGCGGTCGGCCTCCTCGCGCAGCTCGGTGGCGCGGCGCTGCGCGCGCTCCAGCTGGCGGGTCATGTCGGCGAGCTCGCGCTCGGCGGCACCGGCGATGCCGGCCGCGCTCTCGGCCTGGACCTCGGTCAGCGAACGGGCGCCGGTGATCTTGGCGACCTCGGCGTCGAAGGCATGGTCCAGGATGTGGCGCGAGGCGTCGACGCCCGCGTCCTCCATCAGGCGGAAGACGCCGCGGCGCTGGTGCGGCAGCACCAGGGTGACGACGGCGCCGGAGCGGCCGGCGCGCGCGGTGCGGCCCGAGCGGTGCAGGTAGTCCTTGTGGTCGCCGGCCGGGTCCACGTTCAGGACCAGGTCGATGCCGTCGACGTGGATGCCGCGGGCGGCGACGTCGGTGGCGACGACGACGTTGACGTAGCCGTCCTTGAAGTCGCCGAGGACGCGGGTACGGGCGCCCTGGGTCATACCGCCGTGCAGCGCGTCGGCCTTCACGCCGGCCTCGATCAGCTGCTCGGCGACGCGGTCGGCGCCCATCTGGGTGCGGACGAAGATGATCGTGCGGCCCTTGCGGGCGGCGATCGCGTTGGTGATCGGCGCCTTGTCCTTGGGCTTCACCACGAGGATGTGGTGGGTCATGGTGGTGACCGCGCCGGCCGACGGGTCGACCTCGTGGGTGACCGGGTTCTTCAGGTAGCGCTTGACCAGGGTGTCGATCTCGTTCTCCAGGGTGGCGGAGAACAGCAGGCGCTGGCCGCCGGCCGGCACCTGGTCGAGGATCTCGGTGACCTCGGGCAGGAAGCCCATGTCGGCCATCTGGTCGGCCTCGTCGAGCACGACGGTCCGGACGTCGGCGAGCTTGGCGCTGCCGCGGTTCAGCAGGTCGCGCAGACGGCCGGGGGTGGCGACGAGGATGTCGACGCCGCGCTCCAGCGCGTAGATCTGGTTCGACATCGAGGTGCCGCCGCAGACGACCTTGAGCTTGAGGCCGAGCACCGAGCCGAACGGCTCCAGGGCGTCGGCGACCTGCATGGCCAGCTCACGGGTCGGGACGAGGATCAGGCCGCGCGGGTGCTTGGGCTTGGTGCGCTCGCCGTCGGCCAGGCGGGTCAGCAGCGGCAGGCCGAAGCTGAGGGTCTTGCCGGAGCCGGTGCGGCCACGGCCCAGCACGTCCTTGCCGGCCAGGGCGTCCGGGATGGTCGCGGCCTGGATCGGGAACGGGGTGGTGACACCGCGCTTGGCGAGGGCACGCACGACGTCGTCGTGCAGACCCAGGTCGCCGAAGGTGATGGTGGGCTCGGCGGCCGCCTCCTCGGTGGCCTCCACGGTCTCCACGGCCTCGGCGATCACCTCGTCCGCGGCGGTGTCGGTGATGTCGTTGATGTCGTTGGTGTCGGTGACATCGGCGGCGGCCTCGTTCGCGGGCATGGCGAAGCGGGCGTCGTCAACGAGAGACATGCAAAACCTTCCGGAAGTGGCACGCGCCAAAGTCCGGGGTTCTGTTTCACAACCGCCTCTATGCGGTCAGCCACGGATCGCCGGAACGCGCCAAGGGCGCCAGATGGGAATAGGGCGCCAGTCAAATGGATCAAACGAACGATCTACCACCATAGACGAACCTGGGGATCAGAGGCAAACCCCCTGCTCAATCACCTAATGCGCGACCACCCGCGGGCTCGGGGCCGAGGAACCGGAGCTGCCGGAGGACGGGTCCGGGGCCGGCGGGACGGTCGCGGCGGGCGAGCTGTGCTCGGGCGCCGGAGTGCCGGACGGGTGGCTGCTCGGGGTGGACGAGGGCGTCCCGGCCGAGCCGCCGCCGGAGCGGCCCTCCCCGGTGCCGCCCGCCCCGCCGGTGCCGCCGGAGCCCGCCGTACCGCCCGACCCGCCCGGGCCACCGCCCGGGTGCGGCACGGGACTTGTGTTCGCACCGCCCGCCGAACCGCCGCCCGGACCGCCGTCGGGAGCGCCCGACCCCGGCACCGGGACCACCCCGGCCACCGCGCCGTTCGCCCCCTGGGCCGCCTCCCCGGGCGCCGTCACGGTGGCCCCGTTCGCCCCGCCCTCGCCCTGGAGGCCCCCCGGCCGCTCCGGATGGCCCGAGGCCCCGCCCGGGTGCCCGGCCCCCGGCGAGGCCGAGGGCCCGCCCGTCGCCCCCGGCCGGGCCGCCGGACCGGCCTGCCCGACCGGCGCCACGCCGTGCTTCTCCTCCGCCGCCGGGCCGACGGACATGCACCCGGTCAGCCCGAGCCCGGTCACCGTCAGCAGCGCCGCCGCCCGTACCGCGCGCGAGCGCGGGAGCGCCGCCGCCCGCCCCGGAGCCGTACGCGCCGCGGCCAGCCGCACCCGCACCGCCCGTACCGCCCGCACCGTCCGTGCCGCCCGTACCGAAGCCACTGAGGTCCCTCTCTACCGCCCCACCCGGGCCGCCCACTCGCGCGCGGCCGCTTTTGGTGCCCAACGCGCGCCCGGCCCGGCGGGACACGGGCAGCGCCCAAGCTCGCCCGGGTCGGGAGGGCGCACCGGCCCCTCCCGAGGGCTTCCGGCGCCCCGCTCAGCCCCAGAGGGCCGAGGCCAGCTCCGCGCCCGCGTAGACCGCGGCCAGCCCGGCCGCCACGCTGCCGGCCGCGTTGGCCAGCGCGTACCGTCCGGCCCCGGTCTCGGCCAGCCGCAGGGTCTCGTACGAGAAGGTCGAGTAGGTGGTCAGCGCCCCGCAGAGCCCCGTCCCCAGCAGCAGCTGGACCTGCGAGGAGGCCGCGCCCGCCGCCACCGCGCCGGTCACCAGCCCGAGGACCAGGCAGCCGACCACGTTCACCGTGAACGTCCCCCACGGGAACACCGAGTCGTGCCGGGACTGCACCGCCCGGTCGGTCAGGTACCGCAGCGGCGCGCCGACCACCGCGCCCGCCACCACCAGCAGCCAGTTCACTCCGCCGTCTCCCCCCGGCCCGGATCCCGGCCCGCGTCCCGGCCCGGCTCCGCCGCCGGCCCCCGGCCCGCGTAGGTCACGACCTCGCAGCGGTCCAGCAGCACCAGCCCGTCCGCCACCATCCCGTCCAGCTGAGGCAGGAACGCCCGCACCCGCTCCTCCTCGTCCACGATCACCACCGCCACCGGCAGGTCCTCGCTCAGCGACAGCAGCCGCGTGGTGTGCACCAGCGACGAGGCCCCGAACCCCTCGATCCCCCGGAACACGCTCGTCCCGGCCAGCCCGGCCGCCCGGGCCCGGTGCACGATCTCGCTGTACAGCGGGCGGTGCCGCCACCGGTCGTTCTCCCCGACCAGCACGGTCAGCCGGAGCGCCGGCCCGCTCAGCCGGCTCACCGCGCGCCCCCGCCGGGCGCCGTCGCGCCCCGTTCGGCCCCGCGGCGGACGGCCCGGTGGACCAGACGCCGGGTCAGTCCGGCCGCCGCCCACACCGCGAACAGCGCGCCCGCCAGCGTCAGCCCGAGGTACGCCACGGCGGGCCCCGGCCGGCCGCCCTCCAGCAGGCGGCGGACGTCCACCGCGTACGTCGAGAAGGTGGTGAACCCGCCCAGCACCCCGGTGCCGAAGAACGGCCGCACCAGCGGATGCGCCTGGCGCCCCTCGGTGATCACCACCAGGAACACCCCGATCACCGCGCAGCCGACCACGTTGACCAGCAGCGTCGTCCACGGGAAGGCCGACGGCCCGGTCCGCCAGCCGAGCCCGGCCGCGTACCGGGCGACCGCCCCGATCGCCCCGCCCAGCGCGACCACCGCCACCGCCCGCCCCTGCCCGCGCAGCACCGGCGGCCGGGCCCGGCCGAGCCGTCCGCCGGGGGCCGGCGCCGCGCCCGACGGCAGCACCCGGGCCGGGCCGTCCGCCGCGGTGCCCCCGGGCGCGGCGCCGTCCGCGGCGTCGTCCACGGCGCCCTCCGAAGTCGTCACAGCCCCATCAAACACCGGCCCCCGCCACCTGGCACACCGTCATCCGGCACCGGACAATGATCCGGTGGAGATGACCCGGGAAGAGTTCGAATCGCTGGTCGGCGACGCCCTCGACCAGATCCCCCCGCAGCTCGCGGCCATGATGGACAACGTCGCGATCTTCGTCGAGGACGAGCCCGACCCGAGCGACCCCGAGCTGCTCGGCCTCTACGAGGGGACCCCGCTCACCGAGCGCGGCGAGTGGTACGCGGGCGTCCTGCCCGACCGCATCCTGATCTACCGCGGCCCCACCCTGCGCCACTGCGAGACCCACGAGCAGGTGGTCGAGGAGGTCCGCACCACCGTCATCCACGAGGTCGCCCACCACTTCGGCTTCGACGACCACGAACTGGACGAGCTGGGCTGGTCCTGACCCCCGCCCACGGGCCCCGCCCCCCACCCGGCCGAAACCCGTTTTGGCGATCCGCCCCGCATCCCATATGCTTCTCGACGTCCCCGAACGCTGGGAACAGCGGGACAGGCCACAAGCCCTCATCGTCTAGTGGCCCAGGACGCCGCCCTTTCAAGGCGGTAGCACGGGTTCGAATCCCGTTGGGGGCACGCAGTACCGTAGTAAAGTGCAGTGCGCAAGACCGCAAGACCCTGAGTGGTTCGCCACTTCTAGGTCCCGTGGAGCAGTTGGTTAGCTCGCCACCCTGTCAAGGTGGAGGTCGCGGGTTCAAGTCCCGTCGGGATCGCTCGTCTCGCAAGAGACGGTGCAGTACGGCCAGGTAGCTCAGTTGGTACGAGCGTCCGCCTGAAAAGCGGAAGGTCGCCGGTTCGACCCCGGCCCTGGCCACAACCCGGAAGCCCCCGTAGCGAATTCGCTACGGGGGCTTCGCCGTTCTCCCGCCCCGCCGGCCGACTAGGCGAAGACCTCGATCGCGCACCTGGCCGCGCCGCTGCGTCGGATGCGGGCGTCGCTGGTGACCAGGGGGACGACGAGGGTCTCGGCGAGTGCCACGTACTGGGCGTCGTAGGCGCTGATGTCGTGGTGGAGCTCCCGGACCCGCTGCCAGAGGACCAGCGTCTCGTGCTTGGTGACGGCGAGCGCCTGGTAGTCGGCGATCGCCTTCTCCGCCTCCTTCGCCGTGAGCTTCCCGCCCCGGACCATGCCGAACAGGGCCGAGACGAGCTCGTAGTCGAGCAGGCCCGGGGCGGCGAGCACATCCAGGTCGCGGAGCCGGGCGCGGACGGCGCGGCCGGCCGGGCCGTGGTCGGCGAGTGCCCGGACCAGGGCCGAGCAGTCCACGACGACGGTGGAGGTCACCGGCGCTCCCGGCCCTCGTCGATCGCCGAGAGGATGTCGGCGGTGCTGATCTCGGTCCGGGCCTCCCGGTCGAGCCTGGTCATCATCTCGGCGAGCGACGGGGTGGCCGCCTCGCGGGTGACGAGGTCGAGCAGGTAGGCCTGGAGGCTCTTTCCGGCCTGCGCGGCCTTCAGCTTGAGGGTGTCCAGGATCGGGTCCGGGACTTCGCGGATGGTGATGGCTGTCATGCCTGCATTTTAGCTGCACCAGCTGCATATTGCTGGCACTTCCGGGTGGGCGACCGTTTCCCCCTGGAGGGGGAGGGGGTACCGCCCGCGGGACGATCCGGCGGGGTGGGGCGGCGCGGGACCGTGGACGGCATGGAGACGACACGGGACACGGGGTGGAACCGGGTGGCGCGGGGCGCCGGGTACGCGGCGTCGGGGTGGGCGGTGGCCTTCGCGCTGGTGCACGTGTACTGGCTGGCGGACGGGCGGCTGGGGCTGCCGGACGGGCTGTCGGTGTGGAGCAGCACGCCGCTGCTGGTGATCGACGTGATCGCGATCCCGCTGTGCGCGGTGGCCGCGGCGGTGGCGCTGGCGCCGGTGCGGCGGTGGGGTGCCCGGGTGCCGGCCCGGCTGCTGGGCTTCGCGCTGTGGGGCACCACCGCGCTGCTGGTGCTGCACGCCGCGCCGTCGGTGCCGGACTGGATCGCGCTGGCCACCGGCGGCCGGTCGGGGGCCGGGCTGGACGCGATGGCCCGGTTCGCGACCTTCGGCTACGAGCCGTTCTTCCTGGCGGGCGGCCTGCTGTTCGCGGTCGTCTCGGCCGCCCGGCTCACCGTCCGC
>NZ_JBHUAL010000039.1:0-51277 GCF_042789775.1 Kitasatospora sp. NPDC056800
GTGGTCTGGCCGGCGGGCGCGGTCTTTGTCCTTCCTGTCGTTCACCTACGGGTGATCAGCCACGCGCGGTCAGCTGTGGCGGCCCCGACGGCGCCGGGCGACCACCGTGAACAGCACGCCGAGGCCCAGGGCAGCGGCACCGAGAGCGGCCGGCAGCAGACCGGGCCCGCCGGTGTGCGGCAGCTCGCCGCCACCCCGGTCCGGGGACGGCCGCTGCGGATCCTGCGACGGCCCGCCGGGCTCACCCGTGCTCGGGGGCTCGCTCGACGACGGGCCGTTCGAGGGGCCGTCCGACGGACCGCCGGTGGGGCCGTCCGACGGCGAGGTCGAGTCCGTCGGTGCCGGCGAACCGGTGGGCGCACTCGTGGGCGTACCCGTGGGCGAACCGGTCGGCGTCGGCGAACCCGTGGGGGACGGCGAGTTCGTCGGAGTCGGCGACGAGGTCGGAGACGGGGAACCGGTCGGCGTCGGCGAACCCGTCGGAGTCGCAGTCGGAGTAGGCGTCGGCGTCGGCTCGTCCGCCGGCACCAGCCCCAGGTCCAGGCTCAGGTCCCGGGCCCCGCCCGACAGCCGCACGGTCTGGGTGGTCCCGGTGGCCGGGTCGGCGTCCGAGTCCCGCGCCGGGTCCTTCCCCGCGTGCCGCGTGGTGGCCCTGGCGCCCGCCGGAGCGGTCGTCAGGTCGAAGCGCACCGCGTACTCCCCGTCCGGCAACTTGTCGAACAGGTAGTTCCCGTCCGCGTCCGTCACCGTGGTGACCGGCTTGCCCAGCTTGTCCCGGACTGGCTGTCCGGTCCCGTCCAGCAGCTCGACCCGGACGCCGGGGACCCCGTTCTCGCCGGGGTCCTGGACGCCGTTGCCGTCGCGGTCGGCCCAGACGTGGTCGCCGAGCGCGTTGTCCGGCGGCGCGGGCGCCTGGACGCCGACGCCGACCTTGGCGGGCTCGGCCGGCAGCAGCGGGTTGCCGGTGGAGTCGGTGGCGGTGTAGGCGAAGCTGTTCCACGCGAAGTCGGCGTTGCCGGCGTCCACCGAGGCGACCATCGGCCAGGTCAGGGTGAACAGTCCGCCGGACGGCAGGGTGCCCGGCCGGCTGACCTTGAACCAGGTGGTGTTGCCCGGCCCGGGGAAGTCGGTGCTCCACTTGGCGTTCGCGTCGCACGGCCCGGGCACGGTGATCGGCCCGGTCGGGCAGGGGTTCGGCGAGGTGGTGTACTCGATCGCCACGGTCGGGTCGCTGGAGGTCAGCGGCCGGGTGAGCGAGGGCGTCCAGGCGGAGCCGCGCGGGACGTCCGGGCGCAGCAGGTAGGAGTCGCCGGGGGTGGGCAGCTTGTCGTACGCGACGAAGTCGGTGACCGGGTCCGGCGAGTCGTTGCGGACGGTCAGCCGGTAGGAGAGGCCGCCGCCGGGCGTGGTGGTGCCGGTGGTGGCGTAGTCCTGGTCGAGGTCGCCCTTGACCTCCTTGAAGGAGCGCAGCACGGCCGGGACCTGCACCTCGACCCGGGAGGAGGCGTGGCACATGGTCTCGGTGGTGTTGCCGTCGCCGTCGAGGTCGTGGGTGTCCGGGACGCCGCTGTCGGTGCCGAAGTAGGAGCAGGCGACGGGTTCCCCGGCGCCCTCGGTGGTGACGTACGCGTCGTTGGTGAGGGTCCCGGGCCTGGCGCTGCCGGCCACCTGGACGTCGATCAGGGTGCGGTAGGCCCGGTGGTCGTCGAGGTAGGTCATGTCGGGCGCGCCGGCCGGCCAGGTCAGCTTGAGCAACTGGCGGCCGTCCGGTCCGGGCAGCACCTGGACGGAGCTCGGGGCGACGGACTCCGGGTAGCCGGGGTCGCGCCGGGCGCTGCCGTCCTGGTAGACGAGGCCGGGCGGCAGCAGGTCGTACATCACCAGCGGGGTGCCCAGGGTGCGGCCGGTGCGGTTGTACGGGGTGAGCTGGAAGGTCGCGATGCCGCCGGGGGCGAGGACCTCGCCGGAGACGGTGGTCTTGGCGGCGCCCAGGTTGGTGGCGGCGGAGACGGTGGTGTCGGCGCAGGCGTTCGCCGAGGCGGTGGCGCCGGCCGCGTCGGTGCCGGTCACGTCCACGCAGTTGTGCAGCGGGCCGGGGGCGGTGCGGCCGTCGTGGCCGGGGGTGACCACCTGGGAGAGCACCTGGACGGCGTTGCCGGGGCTCCAGCCGGTGGGGACGGGGCCGTTCCACTCGAAGCGCAGCCCGTCGAGCCGGCGGCCGGCCGGGAGGCCGAGCACGTCGTTCGCCGGGTTCCCGGCGCCTTCGGCGAAGGTGATCCGGCGGCTGCCCGAACCGTCGAACGGCTTGCCGGGGGTGAAGGTCCGCCAGGTCGGGTCGCCGTCGAGCCGGTACTGGAGGGTGAGGCCGATGGTGGCGGGGTTCCAGGCCTCCAGCTGGATGGACTGGGGGATCAGCCAGTTGTAGAGGCCGGTGGTGGTGCCGCCGCCCGGGTCGGTCATCACCAGGCGGGTGACGGGGCCGGCGGTGTTGACGGCGTGGAGGCTGAAGGAGGCGATGTCGCCGGAGACCACCTGGTCCTGCCAGACCTTGGAGGCGGTGACCTGGATGCCGGTGGTCGGCGGCTGGAAGACCGGGGACACGGCGGTGGCGTCGGACAGGTCGCGCATGCCCTCGGGGCCGAGCGGGTCGCCCTGCAGGACCACCGAGTTGGTGGAGGTGGTGCCGCTGGGGAACGCCGGGTCGGGGTAGTTGACGACCAGGACGCCGGGGTTGCGGCAGCCGGCCTGGCCGTTGCCGGCCCGGAAGGCGCCGATGTCGAACACCCAGCGGTCGGGGTTGCCCGGGTCCTGGGTCCAGCCGGGCGAGCGGCCGGTGTCGACGACGGCGCCGGGCGGCAGGGTGTCGACCAGCCGGCTCGCGTCCAGGTCGACGTTGGGGACGCCGCTGGTGGAGCAGGCGCTGAACTGGTAGGTGACCGAGCGGCCGTCCTGGCTGCTGGTCTGGACGCCCTTGGTGACCTTGTAGTCGGGCTGGACGACGGCGCCGGTGGTGGCGGAGCCGGACTGCTCGGGCTCGCCGTCGGCGGTCAGGGTGGCCGAGTTGACGGCCTTGGTGCCGTTGGGGGTGGTGAAGTTGGGGAACCTGAGGACGACCTTGACGGTCGCGGTGGTCCCCGGGGTGAGGGTGAGGAGCCTGATGTCGAGGGTGCCGCCGACGGTGCCGGCCGCCGGGACGGTCGAGCCCGCGACGTCGACGGTGCTCGCGTCCGGGGTCCAGCCGACGAACTCCATCCCGGCCGGGAGGGTGTCGGTGATCCGGCCGTTGGCGCAGTCGGTGACGGAACAGGTGTAGCGCAGGGTGTAGGTGACGTTCTCGCCGGGCGCCGCCGTCGGCTTGTCCACCGTCTTGGTGAAGCCGACGGCCGCCTGGGCGGTCGGGACGGTGAGGGTGCCGGTGAGCAGCGTGCCCGCGAAGAGGCCCAGGGCGGTGGCCATCCGGCCCGCCTTGGACGAGGGTGAGGGTATTGATCGGAGCGTCCGCATCCTGGAATCTCACCCTCTGTTAATCCGAATGGAGGTACGGCGCGAGAGTAAATGAGGATTATTCACCCGATTGGAGCAATTCTGAACGCATCCGAGGGGCATCTGTGAGCCACCTGAGGGCCATACGGGGGCAATCCGGACGGAGCGGCACCACCCAGTGGTGACGGACCGTGATCAGCCCGTCGAGGCCGAACCGGCCGGCGCCGTGGAGGAGCGCAGCACCAGCGAGGTCGCCAGCGGCGCGACCGGCGCCACCCGCTCCCCGCGCAGCAGGGCCGCCAGCGCGGCCGCGCCCGCCCGGCCCAGCTCCTCGCCCGGCAGGTCGACGGTGGTCAGCGGCGGGGCGAGCAGCGCGGCCACCGCGACGTTGTCCATGCCGACCACCGACAGGTCCTCCGGCACCCGCAGCCCCAGCTCGGCGGCGGCCTGGTAGACCCCGGAGGCGACCACGTCGTCGTCGCAGAGCACCGCGCGCGGCCGGTCCGCCCGCTCCAGCAGCCGGCCCGCGACGGCCCGCGCGGCCCGATGTCCGTCGTTCAGGCTCACGCCCAACTCCACCACGTCCAGGCCGAGTTCGCGGACGGCCTGCTCGAAGGCGGCCTGCCGGACCCGGAAGGTGTACGCGGAGTGGCTGGAGCGCAGCCGGCCGATCCTGCGGTGGCCGAGCGCGGCCAGGTGCTCGACCGCGGCGCGCATCCCGCCGGCCACGTCGAGTTCGACGGTCGGACGCGCCCGGTCGGTGCCGGGGTCGGCGTCCAGGAAGACGGCGGGGGTGTCGGCGGGCAGCTCGCCGAGCTGGCTGTCGTCCGGGGAGCAGATCAGCAGGCCGTCGAAGCGGCCCGCGGTGGCGGCCTCGGCGAGGGTGGCGCTGCCCCAGCCGGAGCTGACCACGACGGCCAGGCCGTTGCGGCCGGCCTCCTCGTGGACGCCTTCCAGCACCCGGCCGAAGAACGGGCCCTGGAGGTTCGGCACGGCCAGCAGGATCATCCCGCTGCGGCCGAGCCGCAGCTGCCGGCCGGCCGCCTGCGGGCGGTACCCGAGGCTGCGGGCGGCCTCCCGGACCCGCTCCCGGGTCGCCTCGGAGACCCGTCGGCCGGCCTCGGCGCCGGAGAAGACCAGGGAGACGGTGGCCTGGGAGACCCCGGCGAGCCGGGCCACGTCCCGGCCGGTGGGCCGGCGGACGGGGGCCGGCCAGGTGCCGAGCGCCGCCTCGACGGACGGCTGCCCGGCGGACGGCTGCTCAGCGGAAGACGGCTCGGACGGCTCGACGGACGGCGGCTCGGCGGAAGGCGGCTCGGACGGCACGGAGTCTCGGGTGGCGGGCACGGCGGCTGCGCTCGCGGGCGGGGCCGGGGTCAGCTCTGGCCGGCGGTGGCCGCGCGGGCGGCGTCGTCGGCGGCGTCCTCCTCGGCGTTCTGCGCGGCGATCCGCTCGGCGGTACGGCTGCGCATCCCGGAGACCTTGCCGCTGATCTGCTCGGACATCGCGTCGCGCTGCCTGCCCAGCAGCGCGTAGCTGAGCGGCGCGGAGGCGACCGCGGCCAGCAGGAAGAGGAAGATCATGCCGGCCTCACCGCTGACCGGGATGACCTGGAAGTGCCCGAGCAGCAGGGCCACCAGCAGGCAGCCGAGGAAGATGCTGACCCGCATGGAGGTGTAGCGGAGCGTGGCGTGCGACTTCTCCGGGCCGTTGCTGGTCACTCGACACATCCTTCTTCGTTGCGCTGGGGCCGGTCCTCCAGTCAAGCATGCCTGACAGCCGGAACGGGGCACGGGGCACCCGGTCCGGCCCGGACGGCCCGACCGGGGCCGGCGTCAGCGCAGGTCGAGCCACATGGTGATGTCGTCCCGGTCGTCCCCGGGGGCGACCCGGATCGCGGCCGGCACCCGGCCGACCTCCCGGTAGCCGCTGCGGGCGTAGAACCGCTCCAGCCCCTGGCCCCCGCGCGCGGTGAGCCGCAGCGACTCCAGGCCCCACTCCCGGGCCACCCGCTCGGCCTCGGCGAGCAGTCGGGCGCCGTGGCCGAGGCCCTGGAAGTCGGGGTGCACCATGACCCGCTTGAGCATCCGCCAGTGCTCCATGAGGTCGAAGCGCATCGACTCGAAGAACAGCACGCCGACCAGTCGGCCCGTCCCGCTCTCGTGGGCGACCAGCAGCCGGTCCGGACCGTCCGGCGCGATCCCGGCGAACTGGTGGTCGGCGGTGTCCCAGACCTCCTCCTCGGTGACCGGCCCCACGAAGCCGACCGCCCCGCCGGCGTTGGTGACGTCGACCCACAGCCGGACGATGTCCGTCCGCAGGTCCGGGTCGGGCTTCGGGTCCAGGGTGAAGGTCAGGGCGGCCATGGACCGGAGCCTAGACCTCCGGTACGACAACCCCGCCGGGAGCACCGGCCGTCACCGGAGCCCACCGGGGCACCGGCCGTCACGGCAGCGCCGGCACCGCCCGGTCGGTCCGCCCGGTGCGCAGCGCCAGGCAGAGCCCGACCGCGACCGCGCACAGCCCGCCGGCCCCGTACCAGGTGAGGTCGTAGTTGCCGAGCGCGTCGCGGGCCAGTCCGGCCAGTCCGGCGACGACGGCCGCGCCGATCTGGTGGGCGGCGAGCACCCAGCCGAAGACGATCGGGGCGTCCCCGCCGAAGTGCCGGCGGCACAGCGCGACGGTCGGCGGCACGGTGGCCACCCAGTCCAGCCCGTAGAAGATCACGAAGGCGAGGATCGGCGGCTGGAGCGTGCCGGCCATCAGCTGCGGCAGCAGGAGCAAGGACAGACCGCGCAGCCCGTAGTAGACGGTGAGCAGCAGCCGGGAGTCGACCCGGTCGGTGAACCAGCCGCTGGCCACGGTGCCGACCACGTCGAAGACGCCGATCAGGGCGAGCAGGCTCGCGGCGGTGGTGACCGGCATGCCGTGGTCGTGCGCGGCCGGGATGAAGTGGGTGCCGACCAGGCCGGCGGTGGTGGCGCCGCAGATCGCGAAGGAGCCGGCCAGCAGCCAGAACGCCCGGGTGCGGGCGGCGTCCCGGAGCACCTTCAGCGAGCGGGTCAGGGCGCGGCCCTCGGTCACCGGCGCGGCCGGGGCCTCGGTCGCGCCGTACGGGAGCAGGCCGACGTCGGCGGGCCGCTCGCGCATCAGCAGCAGGACCGGGACGGCGACGGCGCTGGCGGCGAGCGAGACCACGACCACGGCCGAGCGCCAGCCGTGCTGCTCGACCAGCCAGGCGCCGACCGGCAGGAAGACCAGGTTCCCGGCGGCCCCGGCGGCGGTCAGCACCCCGGTGACCAGGCCCTGCCTGGCCTGGAACCAGCGGCCGGTGATGGTGGTGGCGAAGGCGCCGGCCATCGAGCCGCTGCCGAGGCCGACCAGCACGCCCCAGCAGAGCACCAGTTGCCAGGGCTCGCGCATCAGCATGGTCAGCCCGGCGCCGACCGAGATGGTCAGCAGCGCGCAGACCACCACCAGGCGCACCCCGAAACGGTCCATCAGGGCGGCGGCGAACGGGGCGGTGAGGCCGTAGAGCGTCAGGTTGACGGAGGTGGCGCTGGAGATCGTCCCGAGCGACCAGCCGAACTCGTTGTGCAGGGCGTCCATCATCAGGCTCGGCGTGGAGCGGAAGCCGGCCGAGCCGAGCAGGACGAGCAGGGAGACGGCGGCCACCACCCAGGCGTAGTGCACCCGGGGGCGCTTGGCCGGGGCGGGCGGTCCGGAGCGGGAGGCGGGGGCGAGGACACGGCGTTCGGTCACGCGAACGAGTGTTCCGGGCCGCCCGGCGCCGGACGAGTGGCCTGAATGACAGCTTTCGCAAGAATCGGGCCAAGGCCCGACGTAGGCTGGCCCGGACCCACCGACATCCGAGGGGACGGCATGGCACACCTGGTCGCGGTACTCGCCCTGGAGGGCGTGATCGCCTTCGAACTCGGCATCCCCGCCCGCATCTTCGGCGGCGCCAAGGACCCGGCCGGGCGGCCGCTGTACGAAGTGGCCACCTGCACCCTGGACGGGCGGCCGGTCGCCACCAGCGCCGACTTCCGGATCGTCGTCGACCACGGGCCCGAACTGCTGGAGCGGGCCGACACCGTGGTGATCCCGGCCTCCGCCGACTCCAGCCCGGCCGTCGCCGACGCCTGCTTCACCCCGGCACTGGCCGCCGCGCTGGCCCGGATCCGGCCCGGCACCCGGCTGATGTCGATCTGCACCGGCTCCTTCGTGCTCGCCGCCGCCGGCCTGCTGGACGGCCGCCCGGCCACCACCCACTGGCGCTACACCGAGCGCTTCGCCCAGCTGTTCCCCCGGGTGCGGCTGGATCCCGACGTGCTCTACACCGACGACGGCGACGTCCTCACCTCCGGCGGGGTGGCCGCCGGGGTGGACCTCTGCCTGCACGTGGTGCGCCGCGACCACGGCAGCGCGGTGGCCAACGCGGTGGCCCGCAGCTGCCTGGTGCCGCCGTGGCGCGAGGGCGGCCAGAAGCAGTACGTGGAGGCCCCGAGCCCGGTGGACCCCGGCGACAGCGGCACCGCCGCGGTGCGCGCCTGGGCGCTGGAGCACCTGGACCGGCCGCTGGTGCTGCGACAGCTCGCCGACCGGGCGGGGATGAGCGTACGGACCTTCACCCGGCGCTTCCGGGAGGAGACCGGGGCCAGCCCCGGCCAGTGGATCACCACCCAGCGCACCGAGCGGGCCCGCCAGTTGCTGGAGCGGACCGACCTGACGATCGACCAGGTCGCCCGGGAGTCCGGCTTCGGCACCGCCGCCTCGCTGCGGCTCCAGCTGCGCGGCCGGCTCGACGTCGCGCCGAGCGCCTACCGGCGCACCTTCCGTGCCCTCCCCGAGAGCGGCACCGGCCCCGAGAGCCCCGCCGTCGCCGAAGGTCCTACCCGACGGGCTTCCTGAGCGAAGTCTGGGAACGGGCCGCCCGGTGGCCGGATCCCGTCGCACGGGGGCGACGCATTGGATGGCGGCAGGCCGAGCGCACTGCGAGCGCGACACGGCAGGCCGCCATCCAACCGCGGCGCGCGAGCCCTGAGTCCGCGCCACACCCTCCGCACTCGCCGAGGAGCGGCCCGTGGCCGACCGTCCGCGATCCCCCCTGCTGGCACGAATCCCCTGGACAGCAGCACCGCGACGGTGGACGAACGTCCCCTCGGCGTCCCCTCGCAACGGAGCGCCGCACCCAAGAGTGATCAGTCGGATACGTCACGTCAATGGGTAGTCCGAAATTCGGAATGGTTGCGTCACCTTTCGGCCGGTGATCAGCACCGGTGATCGGCACCCGCGGACGGCCGCCGCGAAAGCCGCTATTGCGCCAAAGCCGCCCAGTCCACGTCGGCCAGCGGCTCGGTCGGCCGGGCGTCGCTGCCGATCTCGCACCAGACCCGCTTGCCCGAGCCGTCCGGGTACCAGCCCCAGCGCTCGCAGAGCAGCTCGACCAGCTCCAGGCCGCGCCCGTTGGTCGCGTCCTCGTCCGCGCCCGCGTGCCGCGGGGCCGGGGGGGCCTGGCTCGCGTCGGCGACCTCCACCCGCAGCGGGGCGGCCGGGCCGCCCTCCTGCGGGCCGTCGGCCACCGGCAGACAGAGCCGCAGCACGGCCGGACAGCCGGTGTGCACCACGGCGTTGGTCACCAGCTCCGAGACCACCAGCACCACCGTCTCGGCCATCGGCGCGTCCGGGTCCACCCCGTGGTTCAGCAGCCGCGAGCGCACCCACCGGCGGGCCCGACCGACCTCGGCGGGGTCAGCCTGCACCGCCAGCTGTACCTGAAGAACCTGCACCGCTCCACCACCCGCACTCGCAGTTCGGCTGAGTCCCGGTCGGGCCGGACCGGCCGGCGGGCCCGAGCCCGTCGCCCGGTGCCGCCCGAGCCGTGCCCGGGCGCCCGCGCGATCCGTTCGCCCGCGCCCGTTCGTCCGCGCCGTCTCGTCGGTCGGGCACCGGCCGCGACACGAATACGCCTCAGGATGGGCGGGGGGACGGAACGCAGCAAGCGCTTCGGGCATATTCCGGCGATCGGGCGACAGCGCGGTGCATACTGTCCCGCTCACGCTCGCGAGCCTCGTACCGGTGATCGTCCGACCCGGGCCGACCTGCCGGTCCCGCGGTCGGGAACCTACCGCCGCGCGCCCCGGGCGCCCCGCCCGCCACTCACGAACCACCCGTGCGGCGCGTGTCCGACGGTGCTCGTACGGCGGCGCCGACGGACGCCCCCGCCGACCCTGCCGTCACATCGACCGACCGTCGCACCATCCGACGGTCCGGTCCCGGAGGACGGCGGCCCGGTCCCGGAGGACGGCGGCCCGGTCCCGGAGGACGACGGTCCGGCCCCGGGGTCGGCGGTCCGGACCGGGGAGCACGTCCAGGAGGACGGGGATCCGTGGGGAACGGTTCCGTTCTTGCCGGAATCGCCCCCGGCGCCGCCCGGCCGCGGGATACCGTTGGGTACGCCAGCGAACCCGTCAGGAGGGTGGTTCCCGATGGCCACCCCGGAGCGGACCCCGCGCTGGGACGAGCAGTTGCAGCGCCGCCTCGCCCGCGGCGAGGAGACGGCGCTCGGCGAACTCTACGACCAGCTCGCGCCGATGGTGCACGGCCTGGCCGGGCGGATACTGGCCGACCAGGCCGCCGCCACCCAGCTCACCCGGGAGGTCTTCGCCCACGTCTGGGAGCACCCCGAGGACTTCGACCCCGCCCGGGGCTCGCTGCGCTCCTGGCTCGGCGCGCTGACCCACCACCGCGCGGTCGAACGGCTGCGGGCGCGGCGGGCCGCCGACCGCGGACCGGGCGCGGAGGCCGAGATCCGCGCCGTGGCCACCGCCGCGCGGATGCAGTACGTGGTCGACTCCCTGCCCCAACCCCTGCGTGAGACCATCGCGGTGACCTACTACGACGGTCGCACCTACCACGAGACGGCCCGGCTGCTCGGCATCAGCGAACAGGTCGCCAAGCAGCGGATGCGGCTCGGTCTGGAGCTGCTGGCCACCGAACTGGCCGAGGAGCGCGCCCGCCAGGACGGAGCCGGGGACGGAATCGGGCACGGGGACGGGCACGGGGACGGGGAGACGTGAGCAGCACTGAGGAGCAGCACGACGCCCTGCGCTCGCTGCTCGGCGCGTGGGCCCTCGGCGCCTGCCCGGCCCGCGAGGCGGCCGAGTTGGAGCAGCACCTGCGCGACTGCCGGGAGTGCGCCGAGGAGGCGGCCCGGCTGCGCGAGGCGGCCGGCTGGCTCTCCCTGGACGAGCCGCTGGACCAGCCCGGCTCGCTGCGCCAGCAGGTGCTCGACTGGTGCCTGGCCCGTCGGCCGGCCGAACTGCCCGTCCCCGCCTGGGGGATGCCGTACACGGCGGAGACCGCCAAGCTCGACGCGCTGCTGCGCGACCTCGGCCCGGAGGAGTGGCAGGAGGTGGCCGAACTGCCCTGGCACGGCGGCACCGAGTGGCTGCGCCCGGCCGAGGTGCTCGGCCACCTGACCGCGGTGGACGGCTTCCTGGCGCTGGCGCTCGGTCTGCCCGACCCGGTGCCGGCCGCCCCGGGCCTGCCCGCCGCGCGGATCGGGCGGCGGGTGCCGCCGCAGGAGCCGGCCGCCGGTCCGGCGGTGCCGCGCGTCCCGCCGCAGGGCGGTCCGTACGCCGCGATCACCGCGCGCACCGCCCGGCTGGTCGCCGACCAGCGCGGTCTGGCGCCGCAGTCGGTGCGCTCCCGCTGGCGGCGGCAGGCCCACGACCTGGTGCGCGGGGCCGCGCTCCGGCCGCAGGGCAACACCCCGGTCGACTACGGCTTCGCGGTGCTGCCGCTGCGCGACGCCTTCGTGGACCGCGCCTTCGAGTGCTTCGTGCACGGCGAGGACGTGGCCCGGGCGGTCGCCTACCCGTACGACCCGCCGGCGCCGCAGCACCTGCGGCAGATGGTGGAGCTGGTGGTCCGGCTGCTCCCCCGGGCGCTGGCCGGGCTGCGCGCGGCCCGCCCCGAGTTCGCCGGGGTGCCGGCCGCGCCGGTGGGCGGGGTCAAGGCGGCCCGGCGGGTGCGGCTGATGGTCGACGGCCCGGCGGGCGGCGAGTGGCTGGTCCCCCTCGACGGCGACGGCTTCCGCACCGACGGCTCCGACAGCACCGACGGCAGAGCCGGCAGAGACGGCACCGAGCCGGTGGCCTCGATGGTGCTGGACGGCCTGGAGCTGTGCCAGCTGGCCGCGGCGCACCGCGACCCGGACCGGCTGCCGGTCGGCACCCACGGCGACCGGGCCGCCGTCCGCGAGGTGCTGCACGCGCTCCCGCTGCTCTCCAGGCCGTAGCGGGCCGTAGCAGGCCCCAGGGGCCCCGGCCCCGGCCCCGGCCCCGCGCCTCAGGCGAAGACGACCGTCCGGGTCCCGTCCAGCAGCACCCGGTGCTCGCTGTGCCACTTCACCGCGCGGGCCAGCGCCTGGCACTCGACGTCCCGGCCGAGCGCGACCAGCTGGTCGGGGCTGACGTCGTGGGTGACCCGGGCGACCTCCTGCTCGATGATCGGGCCCTCGTCCAGGTCGGCGGTGACGTAGTGGGCGGTGGCGCCGATCAGCTTCACGCCGCGCGCGTGCGCCTGGTGGTACGGCTTGGCGCCCTTGAAGCTCGGCAGGAAGGAGTGGTGGATGTTGATCACGCGGCCGGACAGCGCGGTGCACAGCTGGTCGGAGAGTACCTGCATGTAGCGGGCCAGCACGACCAGTTCGACGTTCTCCTCGGCGACCAGGTCGAGCAGCCGCTGCTCGGCCTCGGCCTTGGTGTCCTTGGTGACCGGGATGTGGTGGAACGGGACCCCGTAGCTCTCGGTCAGGTCCTTCAGGTCGGTGTGGTTGGAGACCACCGCGGCGATCTCCACCGGCAGGGCGCCGATCCGGGTGCGGTAGAGCAGGTCGTTCAGGCAGTGCCCGAACTTGCTGACCATGAGCACGATCCGCATCCGCTGCTCGGTCGGGTGGATCTGCCAGTCCATGCCGAAGGAGGCGCCGATCGCGGCGAAGCTGGCCCGCAGCTTGTCGGCGGTGACCGGCTCGGGGGCGGAGAAGTGCACCCGCATGAAGAAGAGCCCGCTGTCGCCGTCCCCGAACTGCTGGCTGTCGATGATGTTGCAGCCGGTCATGAAGAGGTAGCTGGAGACAGCGTGGACGATGCCCTGCTTGTCGGGGCAGGACAGCGTGAGGACGTACTGGGCGCCGGCCGGCTGCTGCACTGGGGGTATCCCGTTCTAGGTCGTGACGTGCGTGGACGGTCCAGCGTGTCACATCCCGGACATGCGCCGTCCCGCTGCCCGTACTGCGGGACGGCTGCTACTGCGGGACGGCGGCTACCGCGGCACGGCGGCGCCCGGCGGTCAGACCCGGGTGAGGATGCGCAGCACGTCCAGCGACTTCGGCGGCGCGTCCGGGTCGTCCCCGTCGCCGACGGCCATCGCGACGTGCGCCTCGCGGGCGGCCCGGACGGTCTCCGGCCAGCCGGGGTGGCCGAGGTAGGCCGAGGCCGGCGCGTCCGCACCGACCTCGTGCAGCATCTGCACGGCCCGCAGCACCGCGACGTCCACCAGTGCGGCCTCGGCGGCGTCGCGGAAGATCGTCCCGACGTACTTCTCGGCCGACCAGTGGTCCAGCCAGGTGTCCTCGACCAGCCGGTAGACGGCGTCGGTCACGTCGCCGTACCCCTCCCGGCCGGTCAGCCAGGCCTCGTGCTGGAAACCGGGGTCGGACAGCATGTGCAGCGCCGAGCGCATTCGGGCTCGCCAGCGCCACCAGGGCAGGTCGTTGAGCGGCATGCCGCCCATCGTGCTGGAGCGGTGGCCCGGACGAGAAGGGTTTCGGGTGGACCGATACGAAGAATCTGTGCTGGCGGACATGGTGAACGATCGTACGTTCCCCGTCTGTTCGTGCTCCACTCGCGATCTACACGCGTACCGCCCCGGATTTCGGCGTCCGTTTGCCGTCCGTTCGCACTTCGGCCCTCTCGGCTTGCGGCGCCGGGGCTTGGCTTGCTCCGGTGCGCCGGAGGGCGCCCCAGAGAGGGAAAACCGATGACCAGCCGAAGGGACTCCTTCCAGGCCCGTCCCCCGATCGTGCGCCGCCGCCGCCGACGCCCGATCGCAGCCGCCGCCACCGCCGCGGTCCTGCTCCCCACCCTCTTCTCGGCCTCCGCGTGCGGCGGATCGGCCGATGCTTCCACCAGCGGCAGCGACCTGACCGTGATGACCTGGGCCCCGGCGGGCACCGGCTCCGCCGACCGCCCGGGCATGACGGCGCTCGCCTCCGCCATCGGCCAGGACGTCAACACCAAGGGCGGACTGAACGGCCACCGGCTGCGCGTGATCACCTGCAACGAGCACAACACCGTGGACGGTGCCCGCGCCTGCGCCCAGCAGGCGGTGGACGCCAAGGCGGTCGCCGTGATCGGCTCGTACAGCCAGTGGGGCGAGGCGTTCATGCCGGTGCTGGAGCGCGCCGGCATCCCGCTGATCGGCGGCTACGGGCTCTCCCAGCCGGAGTTCGCCAGCCCGCTGTCCTACCCGGTGGACGGCGGCATGCCGGCGCTGATCGCGGGCAACGGCCGCCAGCTGGTGGACGCCGGCTGCAAGTCCGTCGCCCTGGTCCGCCCGGACACCCCGGCCGGCGACAACCTGCTCGGCTACCTGGGCACCGCGCTGCGGCCGGCCGGGATCCGGCTGACGGACGTCAAGGCGCCCGAGCAGTCCTCCGACTACACCCCGGTGGTCCGCAAGGCGATCGGCAAGGACGAGCCGGGCACCTGCGTCACCAGCGCCCTGGCCGCCGAGCCGACCGGCAACCTGCTGGACTCCTACCGGCGGCTGAACCCGAAGAACACCCGGATCGCCTCGATCATCGGCAGCGTCCAGCAGTCGGTGGTGGACTCCACCGGCGGCGACTCCGGCCCGCTCGGCGGCGCCTACGTCACCAGCTGGTACCCGCCGGAGTCGGCGAAGATCTGGGACGGGCTGCGCGCCGTGGTGCGCACCGACACCACCAACGGGCACCCGATCGACGTCTCCGACCCGGGCGTGCAGACCACCTGGGTCGCGTACGAGGTGTTCCGGACGGCGGTGCAGAAGCTGGCGGAGGCCGGCAAGCCGGTCTCCTCGAAGGCTGTCTCCTCGCTGCTGGACGGCGGCGAGGTCATCGACGTCGGGATCACCCCGCCGCTGAACTGGGGCACCACCAACATGCTGCCCAGCAGCGGGTCGCCGCGGCTGGTGAACACCTGGGTCACCTACCAGGTGGTCAGGAACGGCCGGATGACCCTGCAGCAGCCGGGCTTCGTGGACATCCGCTGGACGCTCACCGGAGGCCGTCCGCCGGCCTGACGCGCGCCGCCCGGAGCGGAGCGGGGACGGGCCCTCGGGCCCGTCCCCTCCGGTCGTTCAGGGGCCGCCGCCGCTCAGCGGTCGCCGTCGCTCAGAGGTCGCCGTCGTTCCGGTTGGGCAGTCCGCTCTGGGCGGCGATCGTGTTCCAGAGCGTGGCGGCCTGCTTCTTCGCGGTGGTCGCGGTGCCGCTGGCCTGGACGGCGTTCTTGTAGTGCGGGTTGTCCTGCTTCTTCGCGTCGCAGGCGCCCTGGGCGTCCTGCGCCCAGGCCGCGTACTCGTCGTCGGCCTGGGCCGAGGCCGTCCAGGCCGCGTTGAGCTGGTCGACCAGCTGCTGGCCGCCGGGCAGCTTGTCGGTCTTCAGCTGGCCGAGCTTGCTCTGGAGCTCGCGCCGCTTGCCGGCCGCGGCGGTCAGCGCCTGCTGGGACTCGGGCAGCTTGTCGCACTTCTGCACCGAGGCGACCGCGGAGACCACCGAGCTGCGGCTGTCGCTCGCGGTGCCCAGCAGGTCCGACAGCGGCTGCGCCTGGGCCTTGACGTCCGGGTCGACGGCCGCGCCGGAGCCGCTCGCGCTCGCCGTCCCGGGGGCGCCGGTGCCGGTGGCGCCGGCGGTGGCGGCCACCGGGCCGGTCTTCTTGGTGTCGTCCGTGGGCTCGCTGCCGCCGTTCATCAGGACGGCGACCAGGATGCCGGCCGCCGCGCAGCCCGCCACCACACCGCCGATGATCAGCTTGTTGGACGGACGCCCGCCCCGCCTAGAGCCACCCGCCTGGGTCGCGTCGAAGCCCTGGCCGTAGTCCTGCCCCTGCTCCGGGGCGTAGCCCTGGTGGTAGTCCTGCGCCGGGTAGGCCGGCTGCGCGGCCGGCGGGTAGGCCTGGTAGCCGGGCGCGGGCTGCGGCTGCGGGTAGCCGGGCTGGGCCTGCGCCGCCGGGTAGCCGGCCGTCTGCGGGTCGCCGCCGGGGTAGGGCGGCAGGTACTGGGTCTCCGGGGCCGGATCGGGCTGCGGCGCACCGTACCCGGGCTGCGCGGCGCCGTAGCCGGGCTGCGGCGCGCCCCACGGGGCGTTCGGCGCGGGCATCGGCTGGCCCGCCATCGACTGGCCGGGCATCGGCTGCGCGGGCATGGCCTGGGTCGGCAGCGCGTGCGCGCCCTCGCCGAGGTACTCCGGCTGCCCGGAGGGCTGTCCCACCGGCGGCACCGCCGAGTGGGCCTGCGGCGGGCCCGGCTGGCCCGGCTGGCCCTGGGGCTGGCCGGGCTCGGGGCGGAACAGGTCGTCCAGGTTGAAGTCACCGGAGTTCGGGTACGAGCGGCGCTGACTCAACGCGATTCCTCACCTGTGCAGGACCGCGCACTGACGGCGGACCACATCTCGTCGGTTCTTGGGAGCATCACAGTTCCATTGGACGTCGCGCCCACGCTACCGGTTCGCCTCACCGGGTGACCACGTGGGCGGGACATCCGTCACGCTCCCTGCACAGACGATCCGCGGCGGCCCCGGGCTCAGGGCCTGTCTTCTGGATCCTCGCCGGGTCCGCCAGGATCCAGGAGACAGGCCCTGGGCCGCTGTTAGGCCGCCTCGGCGTCGGCCCGGGCGTGGAACTCCCGGACCACCCGCTGCTCCCGGTAGGGCTCCAGGCGGCGCCGGAACTCGTCCAGGTACTCCACGCCCCGGTTGGAGCGCAGCCCGCTCAGCAGCCGGACCGCCTGGGTGCCCGTCTCGCAGGCGCGTTCCAGGTCCCGCTGCTGGAGCTGGGCGGTGGCCAGCAGGACGAGGTCCACCGCGCGGCGCCGGACCCGGGTCGGCGGGTGCAGGTCGAGCGCCCGCCGGGCGTAGTGCTCGGCCGGGCCGGCCTGCTCCAGGTCCCGGTGGCAGTGGGCGAGCTCGTCCGCGAGGTAGGCGTCGTCGAAGTGGGCGATCCAGTCCGGGTCGTCCTCCGGGCGGCGCTTCTCCATCGCCTCCAGCGCCCTGGCCGACACCGTCTCGCAGGAGCGGGCGTCGCCGAGCAGGGCGTGGCCGCGGGCCTCGGCGGCGTAGAACATCGCCATCGCCGTCGGGGTGGCCACCGAGCGGGCGCCTTCCTGGGCGGCGCGGGCGAGTTGGGCGATCTCGCGCGGGTTGCCGAGGGTGGCGGCCAGGTGGCTCATCGAGGCGGCCAGCACGTAGCCGCCGTAGCCGCGGTCGTCGGCGGCCTGGGCCAGCCGCAGCGCCTGGATGTAGTAGCGCTGGGCGAGCCCGGGCTGTCCGGTGTCCACCGCCATGTAGCCGGCCAGTTCGGTCAACCTGGCCACGGCGGCGAAGAGTTGGCGCCCGGTCTCCTCCCGGTAGGCGCCGCCGAGCAGGCCGGAGACCACCGAGTTGAGGTAGTGCACCACCACCGGGCGCACGTGGCCGCTGCCGAAGCGGTGGTCCAGGTCGACCAGCATCGCGGTGGTCGCCTTGATCGCGGCCACGTCGGTCGGACCGACCCGGGGGCCGCCGGCCCGCGCCACCACCGGGTCCGGCGGGGTGATCAGCCAGTCCCGGCTGGGCTCCACCAGCGCGGACGCGGCGACCGTCGCGCCGGTCAGGAAGTCCCGCCGGCCGACGTCACTGCGCCACAGCTCGCACACCTGCTCCAGGGCGGCGCCGATGGTCGGCGCGAACTGGAGCCCGATGCCGGAGCTCAGGTTCTTGCCGTCCGCCATGCCGATCTCCTCGACCGACACACTGCGGCCGAGCTTGCGGCCGAGGGCCTCGGCGATCACGGCCGGCGCCTGCCCGCGCGGCTGCTGCCCGCGCAGCCAGCGGGCGACGGAGGTCTTGTCGTACCGAAGGTCCAGCCCGTGCTCGGCGCCGCAGAGGTTGACCCTGCGGGCCAGGCCGGCATTGGAACAGCTGGCCTCCTGGATCAGTTGCTGCAGACGCTCGTTGGGCTGTCGTGCGACGAGTGGTCTCGCGGCCATTGGGCTTCGCCTCCCCACACCCTCCGGTCCCGGCCGGCGGGCGACGATTCTGCTGATCTGTTGCCGACTGTCCGACCGTCCAAGGAATCTGACACCAGGTTAGCGATCAGCAACGCCAGCGGGATACCCACGGTGACGAACCGCACCCCCCTTGCGCCCTGGTAAATGCTCCTGTGCGCCCCCGCTGCGCCTGCCCTCGGGCCCTTCAACTCGGTCGACTAACCGGAACGGGTGACATTGCCGCGATGCACCCAACCGGGCGGCTCCGGGCCGTAACCAGCCTCACGCACGGTAGTTGAGCACCCCGTGGAAGACATCCCCGACGCGGACCGGAACGAGAAGGCCGCTCCGCCCCCCTTACTCATCGAAGCCGTCGGCTACGCCGAGACCCGCCACTGGGAGGTCGCCCCGGGCGCCTGGCTGGTCGACGACGGCGACGGCGGCGTCCGCTGCTCCTGCGGCGACCGGCGCTGCACGCTGCCGGGCGCCCACCCGCTGGACCCGGACTGGGCGCGGCAGGCGAGCGCCGGCCCCGGCGCGGTGCGGAGCTGGTGGACCGAGCGGTCGCAGGCGTCGATCCTGCTGCCCACCGGGCGCTCGTTCGACGTCCTGGACGTCCCGGAGACGGCCGGCTGCCTGGCGCTCGCCCGGATGGAGCGGATGGACCTCCAGCTCGGACCGGTGGCGGTCCAGCCCGCCGCGCCCGGGCGGATCGGGCGGCGGCTGCACTTCCTGGTGCTGCCCGGGGTCGCGGCCAGACTCCCGGAGATGCTCCGCCGGCTCGGCTGGCCGCCCGGCCGGCTGGACCTGGTCGCCCGCGGCGAGGGGGACTGGACGGTCGCCCCGCCGTCCCGGATCGGCTCCCTCGGGTACGCCCAGTGGGCCCGCTCCCCCACCGCGCTCAACCGCTGGCTGCCGGACGCCGCGGAACTGATCAGCCCGCTCGCGTACGCCTGCGGCCGCGAGGCGCCCTCGGTCCGCACCGCCGGGGCCGCCCAGCCCGCGCCGGTGGGCTGAGCCCGGGCCGCTCCCCCGACCCGCTCCGTCCGACCCACTCCGTCCGACCCGCGCCACCCGGCCTGCTCCGTTCGGCCCCGGGCGTGTCGGACGCCCCCGAGACCAGCCGCCCTCTGCCGATCGGGTGAGGGCGCGCTCCGCGCGACACCACGCGCGCGAGTGACGGGCCTTGTCCCCCACCGGGGACGGGGCCCGTCATACGCATGTCCGGATAAGGCCTCCGTGTACCCGCTGGTCAACCGGCAAAGCCCCTCGTACGAGTGACAGCACTCAAGGATTGCCATGATCGGCCGAGGGGAGGAATTGCGATGTGTGGGGACGCCGGCAGGGGCGCTCGGACGGGGAAGCCGGGCGGCGGCGACGGAGGGGAAGCGGGAGGGAACAGGAGGGGACGGAGGGGATGGGGAGGACGAAGGGGCCCGCTGCACGGGGAGCAGCGGGCCCCTTCGCCGTACCGGAGCACCCGGCGTATCGGAGTACTCAGGCGCGGTACGGGCTCAGGCCTGGGCGACGAAGACGTGCTGGGCGATGTCCTTGCCCAGCTCCGCCGCGTTGTCCCCGGTGCCGACCAGCACGCCGCCGACGCCGGCGCTCACCTTGACCGTGGAGCCCGGCCGGACGCCGGCCCGGCGCAGGGTGCTCATCAGCGCGCTGTCCGTCTGGATCGGCTCGCCGATCCGGCGGACCACGACGTCGGCCCCGGCCTCGCCCGGCTTGACGGTGTCCAGCGGGACGAGCCCGGCGTCGAAGCCCTCGCCCTCGGCCTTGGTGTCGCCCAGCTCGTCCAGGCCCGGGATCGGGTTGCCGTACGGGGACTGGGTGGGGTGGCCGAGCATGGCGAGCACCTTGCGCTCGACCGTCTCGCTCATCACGTGCTCCCAGCGGCAGGCCTCCTCGTGCACCTGCTCCCACTCCAGGCCGATCACGTCGACGAGCAGGCACTCGGCGATGCGGTGCTTGCGCATGACGCGCACCGCCAGCCGGCGGCCCTCCTCGGTCAGCTCCAGGTGGCGGTCCCCGGCGACCTGGAGCAGCCCGTCGCGCTCCATCCGGCCGACCGTCTGGCTGACCGTGGGACCGCTCTGTTCCAGGCGCTCGGCGATGCGGGCGCGCATCGGGACGATGCCCTCCTCCTCCAGCTCCAGGATGGTGCGAAGGTACATCTCAGTGGTGTCGATCAGCCCAGACATCGCCGCTGGCTCCGTTCTTCGGTGTCCTCACCGCCAATTCTGACGTACCGGACCGACAACCGGGTCCGCCCCGGGGCTCCGGGGACCCGTTTTGTTCCTGTTGACAACGATGCCGCCGGGGCGCGACCGTGCTCGCCGAAGCTTTCTCCACCGGCGGTCTGGACCACCCGGACCACCCCACCCGGCCGGATCCCCCACCGGCAGAGAGCGAAGGCAGCAGATGAACGACCTGGTCGGCCGGTACTTCGACGCGGCGATCTCCCACCTCCAGCGGGTCCGCGAGGAGGAGGCCGACACCATCGAGGCTGCCGCCGCGCTGCTGGCGGAGGCGATGACCGAAGGTCGCCGGGTGTTCACCTTCGGTGCCGGGCACTCCGCGCTGCCGGCCCAGGACGTGGTCTACCGGGCCGGCGGGCTGGTCCCGGTGAACCTGCTGAACGTGCCCGGGATGGCCGGGGTGACGGTGATGCCCGCGCCGCTGTCCAGCGCGCTGGAGCGGGTCTCCGGGCTGGCCACCGCCACCCTGGACCTGACCCCGGCGACCGCCGGGGACCTGCTGTTCGTGATCTCGCTCTCCGGCCGCCAGGTGATGCCGGTCGAGCTGGCCCGGTACGCCCGGGACCGCGGCCTCAAGGTCGTCGGTGTGACCTCGCTCGCGTACCCGCGGGAGGTGCCCTCGGCGCACCCGACCGGCACCTACCTGAAGGACCACTGCGACGTGGTGCTGGACAGCAAGATCGCGGTCGGCGACGGCGAGCTGACCCACCCCGGCGCCGAGACCACCTTCGGCCCGGTCTCCACCATCGTGACCAGCGCGCTGATGCAGGCCGTGGTCGCCTCGGCGGTCGGCCGGCTGGCCGACCGGGCGGCCGCCGGGGAGTGCCCCGCGCCGCCGCTGTTCCGCTCCGGCAACGTCCCGGGCGGCACCGAGTGGAACGCGAAGCAGATGGCCGAGAACGCCGAGCGGGTCTTCTACACCTACTGAGCCGCACTCCCGCCCGGGCGAACCCGCCGGTCCGCACCGGCAGGTCGCCCGCGCACACCCGTCGGCCGCCGCACGCCCCCACCGCCTCCCGCACGCTGGGTGCCGGACCGAACACGGGGAGTACCGGACAACCACCGGGTCTTCCCGGCCACATCCGGCCGCCCCGGCCGTCACCAGGCGTACCGGCGAGCCGCCCGGGGCAGGAGAGCGGTGCGACCGGAGCGACTGGTGGGGGCCGAACATGGCGTCTGTTGCGGGACGGACCGGGTGGGTGCGTGAGCGGGACCTGCTGCCCGAGTTCTTCTGGGCCGCCGACGCGGCCTCACTGCGCGGGCAGCGGCGCTCGGTGCTGCTCTCCGCCTGGGAGCTGGTCCTGCTGGTGGTCGCCGCGGCGACCGGCTCCGCCGACGGCGAGCCCTGGGCCTGGCCGGCGGCGGCCGCCTACCTCGGCGCGATCGCGCTGGCCGTGGTGATCAGCCGGCAGAACCCGCAGGGCCTCTGGTACGAGGGCCGGGCGGCCGCCGAGTCGGTGAAGACGCTGGCCTGGAAGTACGCCGTCCGGGCCGACGCCTACCAGCCCCCGCCGCGCCCCCTGCCGGACGCCGAGGGGCTGTACCGCTTCCAGCTCGCCCGGGTGCTCGGCGCGTTCCGGGAGACCCCGGTGGGCGTCCCGGACGCCGGGGTGGAGATCACCCCGGCGATGCGCGACCTGCGCGGGCAGCCGCTGGCGGTGCGCCGCGAGGTGTACCTGGCCGAGCGGATCCGGCTGCAGCACGACTGGTACCGCGCCAAGGCCCGCTACTGCGCCCGCGCCGGGCACTGGGCCGGGGTGCTGGGCGTGCTGCTGCCCGCGCTGGGCCTGGTGCTCGCCGTCCTGCGGGCGCTCGGCGCGTTCGGCTACGACGCGCTGGGCACGGTGTCGGCGGTGGCCGCCTCGGTCGCCGCCTGGGCGCAGCTGCGCCAGTACCGGCCGCTGGCCGCCGCGTACGCCCTGGCCGCCGAGGAGCTGGCGCAGGTCCAGCGCCAACTCGCCCAGCTGGACCTGGAGTCGATGGAGGCCGAGGAGGTCTGGGCCCGCCTGGCCCGGGACGCCGAGGACGCGATCTCCCGCGAGCACACCACCTGGCAGGCGCGCCGGGAGGTGCGCACCACCACCGACCGGGAGCACGCAACCGACCCGGAGCACTGAGGAGGCCGCAGGTGTCGTTACGGACGGTCAAGACGGCGGACGACCGCGCCCTCGCCGTGGAGTCCCTCGGCGACCCGCGCGGCCGTCCGGTCTTCCTGCTGCACGGCATGCCCGGCAGCCGGGTCGGCCCGCACCCGCGCAGCACCGTGCTGTACCGGCTGGGCGTACGGCTCATCTCGTACGACCGGCCCGGCTACGGCGACTCGACCAGGCTGTTCGGCCGCCGGGTGAGCGCGGCGGCCGCGGACGTGCGGACCATCGCGGACGAGTTCGGGCTGGAGAACTTCGCGGTGCTCGGCCGCTCCGGCGGCGGCCCGCACGCACTGGCCTGCGCGGCGCTGCTGCCGGAGCGGGTCAGCCGGGCGGCGGTGCTGGTCGGCCTGGCCCCGCGCAACGCGACCGGTCTGGACTGGTACGCGGGGATGACCCCGTCCAACGTCCGCGCCTACAAGGAGGCCGAGCGCGGGCACGGCCGGATCGCCGACGCGATGGAGTTCCGCTCCCGGCAGATCAAGGACGACCCGGTCCGGCTGCTGAACGGGCTGCGCACCGAACTCTCCGCCGCCGACCGGGAGGTGGTGGCCGACAGCGGGCTGCGGCGGATGCTCCAGAGCAACTACCGGGAGGCGTTCCGGCACGGCGCGGACGGCTGGATCGACGACGTGCTGGCCTTCACCGCCGACTGGGGGTTCGAGGTCGGGTCGGTCCGGGTGCCGACCTGGCTCTGGCACGGCGCGGACGACCAGTTCTCGCCGGTCGACCACTCCCGCTGGCTCGCCGACCACATCCCGGACGCCGAGCTGTTCCTGGAGCCCGGCGCCGCGCACTTCGGGGCGTTCCGGGTGATGACCACCGCGCTGGCCTGGGCGGCCGGCTGGGGTGCCCCGGGGGGTTCGGACCTCCACCGGCGTCCGGGGCGCTGAGCTGCCGTCAGATGAGCTGGACCACCGGCGTCAGCGGCGCCGAACCGCCGAGCACCGCCAGCACGTTGTCCACCGCCAGGCCGCCCATCGCCTGCCGGGTGCGGACGGTGGCGCTGCCCAGGTGCGGGGCGAGCACGGCGCGCTCCTGGGCGAGCAGCGCGGCCGGGACTGCCGGCTCGCGCTCGAAGTTGTCCACGGCGGCGGCGAACAGCGCGCCGGACTCCAGCGCGGCGGCCAGCGCCTCCTCGTCCACCACGCCCGCGGTCATGCTGACCACCACCGCGCCGCGTGGCAGCAGGGCGAGCCGGCGGGCGTCCAGCAGGTGCCGGGTGTCGGCGGTGAACGGGCAGGTGACGACCAGCACGGTGGAGGTGGCGAGCAGTTCCTCCAGCGGCTTCCAGTCGGCGCCCCCGGCCTGCTCGGGCGGCAGTTCGCGGCGGTTGTGGTAGCCGACCGGCATGTCGAAGGCGCGGGCCCGGCGGGCCACCGCCTGGCCGATCCGGCCCATGCCGAGCACGCCCAGCGGGGTGCCGGCCAGCTCCATGCCGAGCAGGAAGTTCGGCGCCCAGGTCCAGGGCGCGCCGGAGCGCAGCAGCCGCTCGCCCTCGCCGAGCCGGCGGGTGGCGGCCAGCAGCAGCGCCCAGGCCATGTCGGCGGTGGCGGTGGTGAGCACGCCGGGGGTGTTGGTGACCAGCACCCCGCGTTCGGCGCAGGCGGCCACGTCCACGTTGTGGTAGCCGACGGCGTGGTTGGCGACGACCGCCAGCCCCGGGCCGGCCGCGTCGAGGAACTCGGCGTCCACCCGGTCGTCCAGGGTGGTGATCACGGCCCGCCGGCCGCGGACGGCGTCCAGCAGGGCGGCCCGGTCCATCGCCAGGTCGGAGTCGTGGCAGGTGACGGCGTGGTGCGCGGTGAGCCGTTCGATGACGCCGGGGGCGAGGCGCCGGGTGACCAGGACCGGGGGCGGGGTGCTCATGGTCCGGCAGCGTACCCCGCCCCCTGCCCGGTCAGACCGGCTGCGGCTCCAGGTCCCGGTTGATCCGCTTCCAGCCGCGCGCGGCGACCGTGTTGGGGTGCTCCTCGCCGAACTGCCGGATCAGTTCGGAGATCGCCCGGGCCCGCAGTTCGGCCGCCTGGGTGTGCCGCCCGCCCGACCGCAGGGTGATCGCCAGGTTGGCCTCGCAGGCCACCGCGTCCGGGTGCTGGGCGCTGTAGCGGTCGCAGAGCCCCTGGTACGCGGCCCGGCCGAGCCGCTCGGCGCGGTCCAGCTGCCCGTCGTCGCCGTAGGCGTTGGCCAGGTTGATCATCGCGTTGAGGGTGTACGGGTGCTCGGGCCCGACCGAGCGGGTCAGCCCCTCGAAGGTGATCCGGCCGCGCTCGATGGCGCCCGGGACGTCGCCGCTGCCCCGCAGGTAGATGCCGAGGTTGTTGGCGCAGGCCAGGGTGAACGGGTGCTCGTCGCCGAACAGCCGCCGGTGGCCCTCGAAGACGGTGGAGCAGAGGTCGCGGGCGGCCTCCTTGTCGCCGGAGGCGCTGTGGTCGGCGGCCAGGTTGAGCGCGCAGGCGAGCGCGTCGGGGGCGTCGGCGCCGTAGCGCTCCAGGTAGCGCTCGTAGGTCTCCTTGGTGATCCGGCGGGCCTCGGCGAGCTGGCCGATCCGGCGCAGCGAGACGGCCAGCGACTTGGCGTTGCGCAGGTTCTCCGGCAGGTCCGGGTCGAGCACGTCGCCGAGGTCGGAGGTGACCTCCTGGAGCAGGTCCACCGAGCCGCGGTAGTCGCCGAGTTCGCGCAGGTCGCGGGCCAGGTTGGACTTGGTGGAGAGGGTGTAGGGGTGCTTGGGGCCGAGGACGGCGGTGCGCCGGTCGAGGGTCTCCTGGTCGAGTTCGCGGGCCGCCTCGCTGTCGCCGACCAGCCGGTAGTCGATCGCCAGGTTGTTCGCCATGGAGAGCGTGCGCGGGTTGTCGTCGCCGAACAACTCGCGGAACTGGTCGAGGATTTCGCGGTCGAGGTCGAGGGCGGCCTGGAACCGGCCGAGCGCCCTGCGGTCGGCGCCGAGCGAGCCGGCCGTCATCAGGGTGTACGGGTGGTGCTCGCCGAGCAGGGCCCGCTGGCGCTCCAGGGTGTCCTCGTCCAGGGCCAGCGCCTCGCCGTAGTTCCCCTGGGAGCGCAGCACGTTGGCGAGCTGGAAGCGCAGCAGCAGGGTCTGCCGGTCGTCCTCGCCCAGCTTGCCGGTCCACTCCACGTCCAGGGCGTGGCCGAGGTCGCGGGCGCGGTCGAGCTCGCCGCGCTTCCACAGGTAGCGGACCCGGTCGATGAGCAGCTGGCGGGTGTCCGCCTCGTCGCAGTTGTGCGCCTTGGACGGCGACAGGTGCGGCCAGATCTCGTCGAAGGCGGGCCAGTTGGCCGGGTCGTCGGTGTCGCCGAGGACGGGCCGGGCGCCGGTGAGGATGCGGTGCACCTCGTGGACGGCGACCTCCTGCTCGTCGGCGGTCATCCCGGCCCGGATCACCGCCTGGACGAGCCGGTGCACCTGGAAGCTGTTGCTGCCGGCGTCGACCTTGGCCAGCGCGTACCGGCCGATCGCCTGGATCACCTTGCCCAGCATGAACTTGTCGCTGAGGTCGGCGTCGAACCGCACCAGTGCCCGGATCATCTGGTCGCTGTAGAAGAGGTTCATCGAGATCGGCTCGGGCGCGAAGAAGGCGCAGAGCTGGAGCAGCCGGACGGCCGCCGGGGACTGCTGGCGCAGCCGTCCGATCGACACGTTCCAGGTCGCGGCGACCGGGGTCGGGTAGTCGGCCGGGCGGCCGACGGCCAGCGCGCGGGCGGCCTCGGCGTGCAGCTGGGAGACGTAGGTCTCCACCGGGGTGCCGGTGGTGTCCAGCCAGGCGGCGGCCACCTCGACGGCCAGCGGCAGGTCGCCGACCGCCTCGGCGACCCGGTCGGCGTCCGGGCGGGAGAGGCTGCGGGCGCGCCGGCACAGGTGCTCGACGCTCTCCCCGCGGGTGAAGACGTCGACCTCCAGCGCCTCGGCGTGCCCGGTCCAGGCCTGGTTCCGGGAGGTGACCAGGATGTGGCCGGAGCCGCCGGGGAAGAACCGGCGGATCTCGGCGGGCTCGTCGGCGTTGTCGAAGATCAGCAGCCAGCGCGAGGTGGGCACGCCGCGCCGCAGCGCCTCCCGGGCCGCCTCGGCCGCCTCGGTGACCGAGTCGCCGACCCGCAGGCCGAGCCGGCGGGCGAGTTCGGCGAGCGCCGGGGCGACCAGCTCGATCTGCTCGGCGTCGATCCACCAGACCAGGTCGTAGTCGGACATGAAGCGGTGGGCGTACTCCAGGGCCACCTGGGTCTTGCCGACGCCGCCGAGCCCGTACAGGGTCTGCGGGGTGGGCAGCACGGCCGCCATGCCGCCGCGCAGCTGGTTGCGCAGCTGCTCCAGGACGGCGGCGCGGCCGGTGAAGGAGGGGTTGCGCGGCGGGACGTCCCACACCGAGGGCTTGCTGCCGGGGAAGCGCGGGCCGCCGCTGGGCGCTTCGTCGAGCGGGGAGTCGCCGCGGCCGAGCGCGCGCAGCAGGCTCTGGATCGACTGGGTCTCGTCGCGGCCGACCAGGTCGACCGGGTTGCGGTTGCTGAACGGCGCGGTGAGCCGGACGTCGCCGACCCGGACCGGCAGCAGCTGGCGCCGGGTGCCGGAGGGGTCGGAGCTGACCACCGACTCCCACAGCGCCCGCGCCTGCGGGGAGCGCTGGTAGGCGGGCGAGAGCACGGCGACCGTCCGGTACGCGGAGTCGATGCCGCGCTCGGTCTCCTCGCGCGGGTCGGTGCCGGCGCTGAGGTCGCGCGGCAGCACCCGGAAGCCGGCCCTGGTCAGGACGGACTCGATCCAGTCCGCCCACATCCGGTCCTCGGGGACGTAGGAGAGGTAGAGGTCGGCGGGCACGGACGGGCGGCGGCGGGTGAACGCGTCCACGTAGCGCAGCCGCACCTCCTCGTCCATCGGCGGCAGGCCGGCCGCCCGGCCCTCGGTGATCATGGAGGTGAGCCGCTCGCAGGCGGCCAGCATCGAGGTGGGCGTGCCGGTCTGGTCGCCGAAGGTCGCGAGGATCTCCTCGTAGGCGTAGAACGGCCGGTACGGGATCTCCACCGAGCCCCAGTACTGGGCGAGTTCCTCGCCCTCGAAGCCGGTCGGCAGCCCGTCGAAGCGGACCCGGGCGAGGGCGCGGCCGGCGTCCGCCTTCTCCTTCTCGCCCTCGTCGATGCGCATCGGGACGGGCAGGATGCGGATGCCGCGCTCGCGGTAGCGGTCGTGGATGTGCTGGGCGATCCGGGAGGCGCCGTCGATGGACTGGTCGCTGAGGGTGAAGCAGACCACCAGGTCGTCGGGCATCTGGACGGTGCAGATCTCGGCGATGTCGGACAGGCCGGTGCGGGAGTCGATCAGCACGTAGTCGTAGCGCTTGGCCATGTCGGCCTTGAGGGCGTCGAAGAACTGCCCGCCGTCGAAGCGGTCGTAGAAGATGTCCCAGTCGAGGTGGGTGACGGCCTCGGAGTAGTCGCGGTTGAACTGGCCCGCGGAGAGGAAGTCCAGGCTGCCGCCGGCCGGGAAGTGCGGCCAGATGAGCGAGAGCGCGTGCGGGTGCACCCGGGCGAAGTCCAGGTGCCAGCCCTCGGCGTGCTCGACCGGGCGCAGCGCCTCCTCCCGGTACTCGGCGATCAGGTCCATCATGCCGGTGGTGCCGGCCAGCGAGGCCTGGTCGAGGAACGGGTGGAAGAACTTGGCGAGGCCGGGCGCCTCCAGGTCCCAGTCCACGGTGAGCACCCGGAACCCGTTGGCGGCCAGGATCCAGGCGGTGTTGGCGAGCGCCATGGTGCGGCCGGTGCCGCCCTTGTACGAGTAGAAGGTGATGATCCGGCCGTTGCGGTCCTGCTCCGCCGCCTGCCGCTGGGCGGCCAGGTCGGCGGCGGTGAGCCCGCCGAGGCGCAGGTTCCTGGTGACGTTATCGCTCATCGTGGTCCTCGTCCTCCCAAGGGCGCCATCCCGTCATCGGGTTCATCGCCGTCGTCGCGGTACGGTGCGTGCTCGCGGTGCGGGTCGTTGCCGTTGTTCCGACTCCGGTGCTGGGTGCGGCCGTTGCCGTTGCTTCTGCTGTCGGCGGGATCGTCCCCCTGGTCGTCCCCGAAGGGGTCCGCCGGGGCTCCGTCCGACCCGTACCCGCCTCCTGGGCGCCGGAACGCGTCCCGCAGGCTCGGCCGCGGTGGCGGCGGTTCCTCCGGTTCGGCCCGGGTGCGGCCCTCGAAGGCGTACTTGGCCTTCATCGCCGCCCGGGGCAGCGCGTCGTCGAAGTCCTCCAGCGTGTGCAGCCCGGTCGGGCCGGTCGCGCCGAGGAAGCTCGGCCGGCTCGCCCGCCGGGTGATGCGCAGCGCATCGTCGCTCAAGTCGCCGAGTTCGTCGGAGCGTTCGGCGCACTCGGGGTCGTCGCCGTTGAACGGCTCCAGGATGCTCACCCAGGTGGCGTCCGAGCGGTCGAAGCGCCGGACCAGTTCGCGCCGGCGCGGGTCGCGCAGCGCCCAGCGGTCGAGCAGCAGCAGGCCGGGTGCCTCGGCGTTGCCGTCGATGATCGACTCGACCTCGTCGTCGAACTCGTGCACGGTCGGCTGGAACCCCAACTGCCGGGCGAGACGGGCCGCGTGCTGGGCGATCGGCGAGCCGACCGGCCGGTACGGGTGCCAGTCGGTGCGCCGTTCGCCGTAGTAGTCGGGGCTGCGGTCGGCGGGCAACTCGTTCTGGTGGTAGGAGAGTACGGAGATCCGCAGCTGCTTGGTCGGGGCGGTGACGTTGAAGGCGCTCGGGAGGGTGTTGAACTCCAGCCGCCGCCCGACCGGGATCACCGTCTCCTCGGCGACCTGGACGATCCGGGCCGCCAGCCGGTGCACGGCCAGCTCGTAGGAGGAGCGGAAGTAGCTGAGCTTCATCAGCGCGTAGAGCCCCTCGGTGGCGTACTCGGGTCCGAAGCTCGTGTGGTTGAACTGGAGTTCACTGGCCACGTTCGGCAGCCGGTAGCGGCTCATCGGTGCCCACAGCACCGGCACGATGCCGCTGGTGCGCTCGGAGTCGAGGTTCGCCGGGTAGACCGGCCGGCGGGTGAAGGCGTGCCACTCCTGGCCGCACGGGACGCTGTTGAAGTACCTCGGGGAGTACAGGGGTACGAAGACCCGGCACGTCGCCAACTCGTCGGACAGCCGTTCGGCCCACAACTCGCCCTGGTGCATGGACTCGTCCATGAAGCCGACCGCGACCCCGTCCGGGACGGTGGTGAGCTGCAGCACCGCCTCGCAGAGGTCCCGGTACAACTGCCTGACCCAGTGGTTCGGGTCGCTCGCGCCCCGCGCACCGGCCTTGGGGGTGTGCGCGTAGGAGAGGAAGAAGTACGGCCGGGCGTCGTCCTCGTCCCAGCCCCGGTCAGTCACACGCGCCTCCCCCGGGCCCGTCGGCAAACCTGCCTCCCGCAGCCCCCGTGCGGCGGGGCTTCAGTGTAGGAACGACTGACACCCCAATGGAATAGCACAACGTCTCGCACGAATTGACATGACCGAAACGATGCCGCCACCCGTGCACAGGGAGCAGTACCCTCGTTCCGGCCGCCACGCACCACCAGGAGGGCATCCGTGGACCACCTCGACTGGCAGAGGTCCAGCACCAGCAGCGACAAGGATGACTGGATCGAGATCGCCTCCGCGGGCGACCACGTCTACATCCGGCAGTCCAACGACCCCACCCTCGTCGTCACCACCACCCGCATCAAGTTCAACGCCTGGGTCCGCGGCGCCAAGGCCGGCGAGTTCGACCACTTCGTCGCCTGACCCCGTCGGGCCCCTGAGGCGGGAACGGGAAAGCCGGACAATTCAGCGCCTTTCCCGATTTCTCCCGCGAGCTTCCGCACCGCCGCGGACCCGGCCGGTTCCGCGGTGCGGAATGGGCCGGGCCCGCGGTCGACCGGCTATTCGCCGGGCCGCGCGTGCGAAGAAATCATTTCCACAATGTTTCGGCCGGTTGCACCGCACCGGAACGACGCCCTGATCCCGTACGATCGCGCGCCCGGCGCCCCGGTCAGCCGACGGCGGCCAGTTCGAGGTCCGCGTACGCCTGGCGCGCCCGCTCGATGTCCTCGCCGTACAGTTCCGACCAGGCGACGATGCCCTCGACCAGTCGCAACAGGCTCTCCCCCATGGGCGTGAGCTCGTACATCACGGCCGGCGGACGGCTCCCGACGACCCGGCGCCCGATGAAGCCGTCCCGCTCCAGGCGGACCAGCGTCTCGGACAGCACCTTGCCCGAAACGCCCTCCATGCCGGATTTCAGATCGCAGAATCGTCGCGCACCGGCGGAAATCTGCTGACAGGCGAGCATCGTCCACCGCTCGCCAATGCGGTCCATTACCAGACGCGCAAGACAGTCACCATTCATTTCGGTCTCCCCCCGTGGACCGGCTGTTACTTCGGGGTAACCATAACTCCCCGGGGTGCGGTCGTCACGGTGAAGTGGATCACGGTCCTGATCTATAACTGGGGACCTCCTCGATCACCACTTCCCAGGGGTTCCCCATGACCATTTCGCCCGAGAAGACCGTCACGGCCCTCGCCGCGGCCGCCCAGGCCGCGCCCGAGTGGGCCGCCGCGGGGGCCACCGTCCGCTTCGTCCTCAGCGACCCCGACACCGAGGTGACCCTCGACCCGCAGGGCCGGACCACCGACGACGCTCCGACCCACGTGCTGCGGATCAGCTGGGCCGACCTGCTGGACATCACCTCCGGCCGACGCACCTTCATGCGCTCCGTCACCGGCCGCCGGCTGTCCTCGCACGGCCCGGTGATGCAGACCTTCGCTTTCGGCCAGGCCCTGGCGGCCTTCGGCCTCGGCCGCTGAGCACCCGGAGTCCGGAATCCCGGACTCCAAGCCCTCCGGACGTCCACCACCCCAGACAAGGAGCACCCATGTCCACCCTCCACTCCCCCGCCGACCACCCGCTGCTCGCCGCCCACGAGGCGGACGCCCTGCGCACCGTGGTCGCGTTCGCCAAGGACCAGGTGGCCCCCGGCGCCGCCGAGCGCGACGCCGTCGAGAAGGGCCAGGTGGACTGGGACACCGTCCGCGCCGGTCACCAGGTCGGCCTGCTGCGGATGGCGATCCCCCGGGAGCTGGGCGGCCTCGGGCTGAGCCAGATCGCCGTCTCGCTCGTCCTGGAGGAGCTGGCCGCCGCCGACCCCGGCATGGCCGTGGTCTTCGGCGCGACCGGCCTGTTCCAGACCCCGATCCTGATCTCTGGCGACACCCGCCTCCAGGAGCGCTACCTGCCGAAGTTCCTCGGCCCCGACCCGGTCCTGGCGTGCAACGCCGTGGCCGAGGAGCGCAACGGCACCGACCTGGTGCTCCCGCAGAACGCACCGCACGCCCAGGAGATGACCAGCGCGAGGCGTTCCGGCGGCGGGTTCCTGCTGAACGGCACCAAGCGGTACATCACCAACGCCCCGGTGGCGACGTACGCGACGGTCATGGCCAACCTGGAGGGCGAGCCCGGATCGACCGGCCTGACCTGCTTCGTCACGGACCTGGAGCAGGACGGCGTCACCCGCGGCGAGATCCACGACAAGGTCGGCTACCGGACCGCGCCGGCGGGCGAGCTGGTCTTCACCGACGCCCGGGTCCCCGAGGAGAACGTCCTCAACGGCCTGGCCGGCGGGTGGGACCTCAACGTGGCGATCGGCAACGTGACCCGGGTGACCTGCGCGGCACTGGCCACCGGCATCGCCCGGCACGCCCTGGAGCGGGCCGTCGCCTGGAGCGGCAGCCGCCGGCAGGGCGGCCGGCTGCTGTACGAGCACCAGATGTCCGCGCGCAAGCTCGCCGACATGGCCGCGCGCGTCTCCGCCTCCCGGGCCCTGTACCTGGACGCCGCGGTGAAGGCCGACAACGTCATCCCGACCCCCGCGTACGAGCCGGCCGTCGCCAAGCTGGTCGCCGACCGTGCCGCCATCGACAACGCCGACGCCGCCATGGCCCTGATCGGCGCCCAGGCCTTCCAGCGCGGGGACGGCATGGACCGGGTCCTGCGGGACGCCTACGGGCCGCGGATCTACGAGGGCTCCCCCGAGGCGCTCGCGCTCGTGATCACCGGTGAGCTGTTCTCCGTCCCGGAGATCCGATGACCACCGCCCTCGCCGACCGCCACCGCGACGACCTCCTGCGCGACGGCGCCGACATCACCCTGCCGGGCCTGGAGGAGTCGCTCACCGGGGACCCGCTCTTCCACGCGGTGAGCCCCGAGGGGCTGCTGGTCCTGACCGTCGCCGGCGCGCGGCTGCCGGCCGCCGCGCTGGAACAGGTCTACCGCTTCCGCCTGGTGCAGTACCTCCAGCGCGGGTGGGTCGACGCGGCCGCGGTGGCCGCCCGCGGTCTGCGCGCCGAACCGTACGACGAGTTCGCGCTGCGGGACTTCCACACCCTCGTCGTGGAACGGTCCACCGGGCGCCTGCGCGGCTACGGAACCCTGGCCGCGGCCCGCGACCACGCCGACACCCCGCTCGGCGACCCCGGCCACCGGCCGTTCGTCGTCGAGCGGGACTACGCCCTCCCGCTGGCCGAGCACCTCGGCCCGCGGACCCCCTCGCACCTGGTGCGGGAGGGCAAGCGCCTGGTCCGCGACTACGCGATGCCCCGCTCGCAGGCCGCGGTCAGCGTCCCCTGGTGGGTCTACCTGGCCTGGGCGGCCGGCTGCCTGGAGGTGCTGGACAGCGACCCGGCCGCCGCGATCGTGGGCGACGGCAAGCTCGAAGGGGCCGTCAACCAGCTGCGCCTGCTGGGCTTCGCGGTGCGGACGCTGGATGTCGCACCCGTCCCGCCCGACCCCACCGACCTCTTCGCCCCCATGTGGGACCAGCAGGAGCGCTCGTACCCCTTCGTCCTCACGGACGACGGGGCGCTGCGGCCGACGCTGGAACACCTGCGGACCGTGCTCGGCTCCGGCCGGGAGGGCTCGGTGCGCTCCCGACTCGTCGACTTCCTGGAGGCCCGGTCATGACCGCGATCGACGTGGAGACCCCCGAACAGGCCCGTGAGCTGGACGAGGCGCAGTTCTACGCGTGCCTGACCCAGCGCAACCAGGGCCTGATCCCGGACGAACTCCAGGAACGGATCGGCCGGACGCGCCTGCTGATCGCCGGCTGCGGCTCCATCGGCGGGGCCACCGTCCAGCCGCTCGGACGGATGGGGTACCGGCACTTCGTCCTGGCCGACGTGGGCACGTACGAGCTCAACAACCTGAACCGGCAGAACGCCACGGTGGACGACCTGGGCCGGAACAAGGCCTCCGTCGGCGTCGATCTGCTGCGCGGGATCAACCCGCACGTCGACGCCCGGGTCGTCCCGGACGGCATCACCGCGGCCAACGTCCGGGCGCTGGTGGAGCAGGCGGACGTGATCGTCGACGGTGTCGACGTCACCACCCCCTCGGGCCTCGCGGCCAAGATCCGCCTGCACCAGGAGGCCTGCCGCCAGCGCAAGCCGCTGGTGACGGCCTGGGACATGGCGGGGATGCTCGCCGCCCAGTGCTTCGACTACCGGGTGGTCCGGGAGATCTTCGACGGCCAGATCGCCCCGGGCGACGAGGAGCGTCTGGACACCTGGGAGGTGGTCTTCCGGATCGCGCCCCGGGCGCACATCCCCGGCGAGATGTACCGGGAGCTGCGCCGCGGCCTGGCCCGGCCGGACTACAGCGTTCCCCAACTCACGGAGGCGGCGACCCAGTTCGGCGCGCTCGCGGTGCACATGGTCAACGTCCTGGTCTCCGGGCGTCCCCTGCCCCGCACCGTCGCGGTGGACGTCCACCACGTCGCGATGACCAGGGGCCGGCGCCTCGTCGACCGCCTCCACCGCCACCTGGAGCGGGCCCGTTTCCTCGCCTGGCTGCCGCCGGAGCAGGCCTGGAACGGCTTCGCCCCCGCACCGGTCTACCGGGCCCGCCGCCAGTGGGCCCTGCGCGCGGCCGGCCCGTCGAGAGAGAGGACAGCACCATGACCAGTGACTTCACCTACACCGACATCCGCAGCGCCGGCATCCGGCTGACCGCAGAGGAGTCGGAGCAGATCGCCCGGGCCGCGCTGGCCGTCGCCCTCGACTTCCGCGGGCACTCGCTGCACGACGCCGGTCTGCTGCACGCGGTCGAGCTGGCGGCCGCCGCACTGCCGGCCCCGGTCCGGCGGGCGCTCATCGCGTTCCGCGACCGCAGCAACGCCGGCGGCTGCCTCCTGCTCGCCGGCCTGCCGGTCGGAACGCTGCCCGCCACCCCGGACCGGCCGGAGTCGGAGCCGACCTGGTCGGAGGTCCCGGTGGCGACGATCAGCCAGCTCATGGTCATGTCGATGCTCGGCCGCTCCATCTCCTACAGCGACGAGAAGGACGGCCGGCTGGTCCAGGACGTCTGCCCGAAGCGCGGCGCCGAGCAGCGCCAGGAGAACAGCGGCTCCGTCCTGCTGGAGCTCCACACGGAGGACGGCTTCCACCCCAACCCGCCGCACTTCCTCAGCCTGGTCTGCCTGCGCGCGGACCACGACCAGGTCGCCGCCACCGTCAGCGGCGGGATCGGCGACGCCCTGCCGCTGCTGGACGCCGAGACGGTGGCGGCCCTGCGGCGGCCGGAGTTCCGGACCAGGTTCAGCTCCTCCTTCGTCCCGGACGCCTCGGTGGGGGTGCTGACCGCGCCCATGCCGGTCCTCTCCGGCGAGGAGGACTGCCCGGACCTCATGGTGGACTTCCACGCCACCGTCGCGACCACGCCGCGGGCGCGGACCGCGCTGGAGCGGCTGGAGGAGGCCGTGCGCCGCACGCTCAAGGGGCTGGTGCTCCGGCCGGGCGACCTGATCATCCTGGACAACCGCCGTGCGGTGCACGGGCGCACCGACTTCACCCCGCGCTACGACGGGAACGACCGCTGGCTGCGGCGCTCCTTCGTGGTCACCGACCTGCGGCCGCTCAACGGCCACCTCGGCCAGGGCGGTCAGGGCCGCAGCCACCGGCCGGTGACCCCGGTGGCGGCCGGCGCCGAGCGCGTGCTGGTGGGCACGGCCGGCGTCTGACGCCCCGGGCTCAGGCCATCCACACCCGGGCGTCGGCGTTCTCGTCGGTGATCCGCTTCAGTTCCCCGTCGACGGTCGCGGCCGCCCGCCGGAAGACCTCCCGCCCCGCTTCGGTGAGTCGGATCTGGTAGCCGCGGCCGTCGCCCGGGGAGGGCCTGCGGTCCACGTACTCCGCGTCGACCATCTGCGTCAGCATCCGGGAGACCTGGGGCTGGCTGCGCGAGGTGCGGGTACTGACCTCTCCCGGGCGGACCCAGTCCCCCTCCGCCCACAGCACCTCCATGATCTCGTACGCGGTCACGCAGAGGTCGAACTCGTCGGACAGGGTGTGCTCGATCCTCTGGTTCATCTGCGCGCAGACGCGCACCAGGGACAGCCACCGATCGGCAAGAGGAGTGTTCGCCACGCTCCGCAGTCTAGATCCGACCCCCCTTCCATGTCGATTCATGCGCATGTATCTTGTTGCCCCGGAAAGGAGAACCGATGACTGAGGCAATCTCACTCGTGGACGCCAAGCAGGAGAACGACCGAGGAACCGAGCAGGGGCAGGAGCGGCAACCCGCCAAGACCTCCTGGATGCCGATGGCCGCCGTCGGCGTCGCCCAGCTGATGGTCATGCTGGACTCGACGGTCGTGAACGTGGCGCTGCCCTCGATCGGCTCCGAGCTCCCCGCCGACCAGACCGCCCTCCAGTGGACGATCAGCGCCTACATCCTCATGTACGGCAGCCTGCTGCTGTTCGGCGGCCGCGTCGCCGACGTCGTCGGACGGCGCCGGTCCTTCCTGGCCGGCCTGACCACCTTCGCCGTCGCGTCCGTCCTGTGCGGCCTCGCCGGCAACCAGGAACTGCTGATCGCCGGCCGCGTGCTCCAGGGCCTGGGAGCCGCGGTGCTCTCCGCCGCCGCCCTGTCGATCGTGGTGACGGTGTACCAGAACGAGGACCAGCGCAAGGCCGCCCTCGCCACCTGGAGCGGCCTCGGCGTGATCGGGGCCATCCTCGGCGCCGTCCTCGGCGGGCTCGTCGTCTCGGCCGTCAGCTGGCGCTGGGCCTTCCTGATCAACATCCCGATCAGCCTCGCCTCCGGGATCATCGGCCTGCGCAGCCTGCCGGCCATGCGCGCCGACGGCCGCCGCCCGCTGCGCCTGCCCACCGCGTTCTTCGCCACCGCCGGCCTGGCCTGCCTGTCCTTCGGCCTGATCCGGCTGCACGACGGCATGACCTCCGTCACCGCGTGGGCCAGCATGGGCCTGTCCGTACTCCTGCTCGCCGGCGTCGCCCGGGCCGAACTGGGCAAGTCCGACCCGCTGCTCCCGCTGCACCTCCTGCGCATCCCCACCTACTGGCTCAGCAGCCTCGGGCTGCTGCTCGCCGCGATCGTGATGATGGGCAGCTCCTACCTGGCCAGCAACTACTTCCAGGGCGCGCACGACATGAGCGCCTTCGCCACCGGCCTCTCCATGCTCCCCATGGGCCTGGCCGCGCTGGTCTTCGCCTCCGTCGTGCCCAACCTCATCGGCGCCGTCGGCCCGGGCCTGACCTACCTGATCGGCGCACTCACCCAGATCGCCGGCGCCGCCGTCCTGGTCACCGGACCGTCCAGCACCGTCGTCGCCATCGTCGCGCTGACCGTCATCGGGGCCGGCCTGCCCACCTGCTTCGTCCCGCTGTACGGGGTCGGCACCTCCCACGTGCTCCCCGAGGAGTCCGGCGTCGGCTCCGGCCTGCTGAACACCTTCAACGAGAGCGGCGCCGCCCTCGGCATCGCGGTGATCGGCACCATCCTGGCCACCTCCACCGACGGCGAGCTGGCCTCCGGCGCCACCGCCCCGGACGCCATGACCACCGGCGTCGGCAACGGCTTCCTCGCCGTCGTGATCTGCGCGGCCCTCGCCGCCTGCATCGCCCTGGGCCTGCACCGGCTGACCCGTGCCGCCGGGCAGACCGCGACCACGGAGTCCTGAAACCACCCCCTCCCCGGGCCGAACCGGCCCCCCGGAACCGCCCGACCGGCCCCCCGCCGGTCGGGCGTTCCGCTGTCCGGGCCCGGGGGTCACCCCCCGTAGCGGGCGGCCAGGGTCCGGACCGTTGCGGCGATGCGGGCGCGGAGTTCGGCCGGTTCCAGGACCTCGACGTCGGCGCCCAGCCGCAGGAACTCCCCGTGCGCGTGGTCCAGCGACTCGATCGGCACCCGGGCCTCCGTCCAGCCGTCGGCCGCGGCGGCGACCCCGAGGCGCCGGGCGCCCTCCGGGGTGAGCCGGAGCAACGCCTCCCCGGTGTGCAGCCGGGCCCGGAAGTCGGCGAGGTAGTCCGCCCAGTACGCGCCCAGGCCGAAGCCGTCCGGCACCGCGAACTCCTCGTCCAGCTCGCGCAGTTCGACGACCTGGTCGACCCGGTACGTGCGCATCCCGGTCGGCCCGGCGGCGACCAGGTACCAGCGCCCCGCCTTGAGCACCAGCCCGTACGGCTCCACCCGCCGCTCGATCTCCTCCGGCGCCCGCCAGCGCCGGTACCGCAGCACCACCGCCCGGCGCTCCCACACCGCGGCGGCCACGGCGGCCAGGTGCGGGGTCTCGTCCGCCGCGCCGTACCAGCCGGGCGCGTCGAGCAGGAAGCGCTCCTGGATCCGCCCGGCGTGCTCGCGCAGTTCGGCCGGCAGGGCCGCCCGCAGCTTGAGCTGGGCGGCGGCGAGCGCCTCGCCGAGGCCCAACTGGGCTGCGGCGCCCGGGAGTGCGGCGAGGAAGGCGGCCTGGGCCTCGTCGGCGGTCAGCCCGGTGAGGCGGGTCCGGTAGCCGTCGACCAGCCGGTACCCGCCGGCGTGCCCGGCGTCGCCGTACAGCGGGACACCGGCGGCGGCGAGCGCCTGGACGTCCCGGTAGACCGTACGGACGGAGACCTCCAGCTCCGCCGCCAGCTGCTCGGCGGTCAGCCGGCCCCGGTTCTGGAGCAGCAGGAGCAGGGCGACCAGCCGACTCGCGCGCATGCCGCCCAGTATCCACTGACAGGGGATGTCAGGGGAGCGCTCCTACGCTGCGGCCCATGAACGACTTCACCCGCACCGGGGCGGCCGCCGCATGAGCCCCGTCGTCGAACTCCGCCGGTACACCCTGCACCCCGGCGCCCGGGAGACCCTGATCGAGCTGTTCGAGCGCGAGTTCGTGACCGGCCAGCAGGCGGTCGGCATCACCGTCGGCGGCCGCTTCCGCGACCTGGACGACCCGGACCGCTTCGTCTGGCTGCGCGCCTTCCCCGACATGGCCGGCCGGCGGCGCGCCCTGGAGGCCTTCTACGGCGGCCCGGTCTGGCGGGAGCACCGCGACGCGGCCAACGCCACCATGGTCGACAGCGACGACGTCCTGCTGCTGCGCGGCCCCGGCTTCACCCCGCCCGCGGGCGCCCGCGAGGTCCTCGCCACCGTCTGCCACCCGGCCGACGCCGCCGCCTTCGACGCCTTCGCCACCGAACACCTGCTCCCGGCCCACGCGTTGCACCGCACCGAGCACGCCGAGAACGACTTCCCCCGGCTGCCCGTCCGCACCGGCGAGGACGTCCGCGTCTGGTTCGGCCCCGCCGAGCCGGCCCCCTGGCCGTCCCGGCGACTTCGGCTGGAACCCGTCACGCCGTAGCCCCCGGACGCACCCCGCCGCACCCGCTCCGTCAGGGGCCGACGAACCCCGCCAGCTCGTCGGCCGACTCCGGTGCCAGGCGGTAGAACCCCTGGAGGCCGACCGCCCGTTCGAGGCGGCCGTCCACCACGTGCTTCAGGTTCCGCGTCCGGTTGCGGCGGTTGCGCCAGGTGAGCCGCTCCAGCAGCTCGCCCGGCACCGGCCGGTCGAAGCGCACCGGCGTCGCGTCCACGTGCACCGCCGAGGCGCCGCAGCCGCCGGCGCCGAGCATCGACCAGGCCTCGTGCCCGGGGAACGCCGGGTCGTCCCAGCTCGCGGCGGCGGCGCCGCAGCAGTCGCCCCGCTCCCGGTCGACCACCCGCATCCGGCTCACCACGAACACCTCGCACCGGCTGACGTGCAGCGCGTACACCTCGTCCCCGGCCCGGGCCCCCGACCAGGCGGGCAGCGAGGTGTGCACCCCGCTGAAGGCGACCGGGGGCCGGGCACCCACGTGGCCGGCCTTGCGCAGGGCGCGGCAGGTCGGCTGGGTCCACAGGACGGTGAAGGCGTCGGGCATGCGGCGATCGTAGGAGCGGGCACGGACAACGGCGGGGTGCGCGTTCCCTGCGCGCGCCGGGCACGTGCCCTACGCGCCCGCTCCTGCTGCCGCCCCTACGCGCCGGCCCCGGAGAGCCAGCCGTCGACGGGGACCCGGCAGGAGTTGAGGATTCCGGCCACCATCCGGTACGTCCCGACCAGCGCCAGCAGCTCCAGCAGCCGCGGCGCGGAGTAGCTGTCCGCCAGCGCCTCCCAGGTGGCCGGGGAGAGCGCGTGCCCGTCGTGCAGCTCGTCGACGGCCCGCAGCAGGACGCGGTCGGTCTCGGCCCAGTCGGGGTGGTCCGGCCCCTCCGGGACGCGGGCGATCTCGGGCCCGCTCAGCCCGGCGAGGCCGCCGAGCCGGACGTGGTGCTGCCACTCGTACGTCGAACCGGTGCGGTGTGCGGTGCGCAGAACGGCCAACTCCCGTTCGCGGGGCGGGATCGTGCCCTGATTGAGCAGGGCGAGCAGCGGCGCCAGGCTGGTCAGCAGGTCGGGGTGGTGCCCGATGGTGGCCAGCACGTTGGGCACCGGGAAGCCCTCCAGCGGCCCGGCTCCCTCAGCCGGGAACAGCTGCCGGACGATGCCCGGCAGGCCCGCGGCCAGCGCGGTGACCTCGGCGGCGACCTCGGCCCCGGCCCGCGGGGCCAGCAGCGGGGCGGGCTCGTACGCGTCCAGGAGGCCCAGGAGTTCCATCTCGCCCGGGGTTCCGTCGCCGTTGAGTTCGCGGTGGACGGCGCCGATGTTGAGGACCAGCCGCTCGGGGTCGGCCAGGTCGGCGAGGCCGATCAGGTCCATCTCCCGTGCGGCGCGCAGCACCGGCACGCCCGCCCGGTGGGTGCGCTCGGCATGGTCGCGGACCCGCTCCAGGTAGTCGCGGAAGGAGCGGACCTCGGGCTTGCCGACGACCGGCCCGTGCCCGGGCACGATCGTATCGACGTCCAGGTCGAGGATGCGGTCGCAGACGGCGATCCAGTTGCCGATCGGGCCGCTGTGGATCACCGGGTGGCCGCCGATGAACAGCAGGTCCCCGGCGAACAGCACACCGGTGTCGGGCAGTTGGACCAGGATGTCGCCCTGGGTGTGGGCGGGGCCGACCTCGATCAGCCGGACGGTGCGCCGCCCGACAGCCACGTCCAGCTCGCCGGTGAAGGTCCGGTTCGGCGGGGTCGGGGTGATGCCGCCGAAGTCGAAGGTCTCCCGCATCCGCTGGACGACCTTCGGCAGCCGGAGGTCACCCGGCGCGGCGACCACCGCGTGCAGGTGGTCGGCGCGCATCTCGGCCGCGGCGGACTCGGAGGCGATGGTCACGACGTCCGGGAGGAGCTGGTTGCCCCACCAGTGGTCGCCGTCGCTGTGGCTGTTGACCAGCGTGCCGATGGTGACGTGCGGCAGGGCGCGCGCGACGGCGTCGAGCAGCTCGCGGGTCTGCGGGACGGTGAACAGGGTGTCGACGAGCAGGGCCTCGTCGCCGGAGGCGATCAGCCCGGCGTTGCTGAGGCCCCAGGAGCCGTTGGGCTGCAGGTAGGCGTAGGTGTCCGGGGCGATCTCGTGCAGGCCGAGGGTGTACGGGACGGCCATGAGTGGGCCTCCTCACTGATTGGACTGGAGTACCAACATGTACTCCAGTCCATCAATGGATTCAAGTACGCTCCCCTTGTGACCTCTCCTCCCAACCGACACAACCAGCGCCGCACCGCGACCCGGGAACGGCTCCTGACGGCAGCCCTGGAGCTGTTCGCCACCCAGGGGTACGCGGCCACCACCTACGACCACATCGCCGAACGCGCGGACGTGGGACGCCAGACGGCCTTCAACCACTTCCGCCGCAAGGAGGACTTCGTCACCGCCTGGGTCCAGCAGCGGCACGAGGTGCTGAACCGGCGGGACGAGGCCAGCGCATCCACCGGCGACTCCGTCATCGATGCGCTCGCCGACACCCTGCGCACCCTCGCGGAGCTCAACGAGCGGGAGTACGCGCTGGCCAAGGACCTGCACGACAGCGGAGTCCTCCACGCCGCCTTCGCCCTCGGCGCCACGACGCCGCGGGCGTTCGTCACCGCCACCACCCGGGGAGCCGAACGGGGCGAGATCCGGCCGGACTTCGACCCGGCAGCCGTCGCCGACCTGGTGTTCGACACCTACATCACGACCCTCGGCCGCTGGCTCGCCGCCGACGCGGACCGCCCGCTCGCCGACGCCCTGCTGGCCAGGCTCGACATCCTCGCCACCGGCTTCACGGCCGGCTACTGACCGCACGGGCGCGGGCCCCGCCCGACGGACGGAGCCCGCGTGCGCCCGCTACCGGTACTACCTGAACTCGCGGACGAGCGCGAGCAGGTTGATCAGAGTGCTGGCCGGAACATTGCCGAGCGAGACCAGGACCTGCCCGTTCAGGACGGTCTCCCCGGGCTGGGCGGACGGCCAGAGCAGGCCGAACTCGCGCCCCTCGGCGCGGAGTTCCACGATCAGGCCGGCGATCTGCCGACTGGTGAGGCGCCGGATCGCGGGATCGGCCGGCCGGATGGGATAGAGGGCGTTCACGCGACCAGGTCCAGCTCGAACCAGACCCGCTTCCCGAGCTTCTGCGGCTCGACACCCCACCGGTGCATGAGCCCCTCGATCAGCTGCAACCCCCGCCCCGACTCGGCAAGCAGACCGAACTTCTGATGCTTCGGCAGCTCCGAACTGCGGTCGGCGACGGTGACGCGGAGGGTGCTGCCGGAGTAGACGACCGTGACGACCGGCGAGGCGGTCAGCCCGTGCCGCCACGCGTTCACGACCAGCTCCATGAGTGCGAGTTCGGCGTCCCCGATGACCGGGTCGGGGTACCCGGCGCGCTCCATCGCGTCGCGCAACACCTCGCGGGACACGGTGAGGGAGGGGGAGTTGAGGTTGGGGTCACACATGGGGAATCTCCCAGCGGTGTAGAGGAAGCACACCGGAACTGCCCACGGTGCGCAGCGTGTTAACACTTTAAGTGGATCCACCAGAAATTTGCAACACGCTCCGCGCATGCATCTACACTCTCCGTAGGTCACGGTCTGCGAGAAGGGCACGCCCATGGGCTTCAGGAGCGGAATCAACGAGCGGCAGCGCCGTCTTGGCGAGGAGCTTCGCCGAGTTCGCGATGCCGCTGGGCTCTCAGCCGCAGAGGTGGGAGAGGCCCTCGGCGTGAAGGGGCCGAACATCAGCCACGTCGAAGCTGGCAGGATCGGCCTCACACTTGTGCGCCTGACGACCTGGCTCAATCTGTGCGGGGTGACGGACCCCGAGTACCGAGCCGGTCTCACATCCATGAGCGAGAGCACCGGGAAGGGCTGGTGGACCGAGTTCAAGCCCCATGTCGTCCCGAGCGCACTCGATCTCGCGGAGTTTGAAGCCAGTGCAACCGCCCTGGACAGCTACCAGACGCTCCTGATCCCCGGGCTCCTACAAACCAAGGCGTACAGCGAGGTGATCCACGACTACGCGGAGAAGAAGGTCGAGTTCCGCCAGCGTCGCCAGGAAATACTGACCGTCGAGAACGCTCCACCGTTCCGCACCGTGATCCATGAGGCAGCCCTGCACATGATGTACGGGGGACCGACCATCATGCGCGACCAACTGAACCATCTCATCGAAGTCAGCAGGCTGCCGCATGTGACGGTCCAGATCCTCCCGTTCGACTGCACCACCTACTCATCGACCGAGACGTCGTTCGTCCTGATGCATGGAGCTCACGCGCGCCTTGACACCGTTCTGCTGGAACAGCCACACAGCTCGTACTTCTTGGGAGACCCTGAGGACGTGGCGGCATTCCGTAGGAAGTTCGATCGAATCCGGGGCCTTGCCCTGTCTCCCCTGCACGCCGCCTCACCTTCCCCGTCAGCCACCCACCGTGATTCGCTGGGCTTGATCCAGCACGTTCGCTACAAGGTCCAGGGAAGATAGCCATGAGCCAACTCAACTGGCAGAAGTCCAGCTTCAGCGGCGACAAGGCCGACTGCGTAGAGCTCGCCTCCGAAGGTGACCGCATCTACCTCCGTGAGTCGGACGACCCCACCACCATCGTCACCACCACCCCCACCAAGCTCGCCGCCTGGCTCCACAGCGCCAAGACCGGCGAGTTCGACCACCTCACCGAAGCCTGACTCTCCTCCCCCGTGCCCCGGCGCCGGGCCGGGGCACGGGCATCCGTTACGCAGCGCCGGGAAGGTAGGGCATGGAACAGCTCAACTGGCAGAAGTCCAGCTTCAGCAGCGACCAGGCCAACTGCGTCGAAATCGCTTCCGCCGGTGAGCTGGTCTACATCCGCGAGTCGGACGACCCCACCACCATCGTCACCACCACCCCCACCAAGCTCGCCGCCTGGCTCCACAGCGCCAAGGCCGGCGAGTTCGACCACTTCATCGAAGCCTGACTTCCCTCCCCCGTGCCCCCGGCGCCGGGCCGGGGCACGGGGCCTCCGGGTCAGCTCACGCGTCGGGGTGTGCGGACAAGGCGAGCCAGTCAGTCCACGAGATCCCCCGGCCGAGGAAGCGCGGCTGCTCGAACGGCCAGTCCGCGGCGATCCACTGCGGCACCAGCCCGTCCAGGGCCCGCTCGACCTCGCTGCCCACCAGGTCGTCCACCACCCACCAGGCGATCTCGCCGTCGGCGCCGGCCTTCGCGGGCGGGTCGATGTAGACGCAGCCGAGCAGGGCCGTCTCCGCCTCGTCGAGCAGCGCGTAGTTGAACGACTGGTGGGCGGCGATCTCCTTCTCGTGCCGCAACAGGTCGGCCTGGTTGGCCTCGAAGGTCATGGTGGCCGCGGGCCAGCCCCAGGCCGGACCGAAGACGGTCCACAGCCGCTCGCGCGAACCCATCACGGCCGGATAGTCGAGCGGCGCGTCCGCCTCCCGGACCGGCCGCAGGTGGTGGCGCCCGCCGGGCAGCGGCACGTGGACGGGGTGGACGAAGTCATCGGGAAGCCAGCTCATGGCGCCCGACCGTAGCACCGTGCCGGCGCCCGCCCCCCTGGTTTTCTCCCCACCAACCGGACGATCCCGCCGCCCCGGCGCAAGGCTCGTCTCCACACCTTCCGCATCGAGCGCCCGGCCAGGTCCCGGAACCGCTCGAAGACGCCAGCCATCTCCCCACCCACCCCCAGATCAACAACCGCCTAAAGCCTCGCGCGGGAAGTCGACAGGGCCGACTTCCCACGCACGAGGCCCACGAAGCGGCTCCGCCGGCTGCGGGGCCGAGGGGCATTCCAGGTCCTGCCAGCCCGTGTGGGCACCATCGGGGAACGGGCCGTCACCCGACCCTGTGGCCTCTTGCTCCACGCAAGAGGCCACAGGCGAAAGGCCACCCGATCCGGTGAGTTCGCAGCGGTTTCCTGTTCTCTCAACTGCCAAGCCTTGACCCGCAAGTCACCACTTCGCCAGCATCAGACAGGAGGCCGGACCCTAGGAAGGGAAGCGTAGTGAAACTGACACGTCTTGCCGGGGAGTGCGAGAAGGGCACCTGCCCGACGGTGTACGCCGTGGACGGCACGGGTGATCTCATCATCCAGGGGCACATCGTGGACGACCCCGAGGCCCTGACGACGCTCCGGCTCCCCACCGGAGAGGACGCGGTCCGCATTCCCGCTTCGCTGATTCGGAGGATCCCCAGTGAGTATCTCGGGTGAAGACTTCGAGAACCTCTTCTCGACGTTTCAGCGGGAGGCATTCAGACTGGAGACGCTGGACGACTACAGCGGATCGTCGAACGCGGACAGCATCCGCTCGTTCCTCAACGGTGAGCCGCAGCCGAGCGACTACAACCAGGAATGGGTGGAGGAGGTCCGGGCGAATACCATCAGCGGGAAGCGCATGTACCGGGTCCACATCCTCTCCCGTCCGCTGACCCCCTACCTCCGGTTCGAACTCGGCTGGGGATACACCAAGAACGCCACCGCCGGAGAGGAGTTCTTCATCCTCGACACCACCGAGCAGTCGAATCCGCTCGACGGCGTTCCCGATTTCTGGGCTTTCGACGAGTCCACCATCGTCACCATGCGCTACGGCGACAGCGGATCCTTCCTCGGCGCCGACGAGGAACCGACCCCCGAGAAGTGGCTGGGGTACCGCGACCTCGCCCTCAGCCACGCCACGCCGTTCGCCGAGTGGTGGGAGCAGCACGGAAGCGCGTGAAAGGGACAGATCTCGGAAAAGCGCTGCGGGAACTGCGACTGGCCGCCGGCAAGGAGGCCAAGGCGGTTTCCCGCAGCGCTGCCATGTCTCCGAGTAAGCTGAGCAAGATCGAGAACGGTCGTCTCGCCCCCAGCGTCATCGATGTGGAGCGCATCCTCGCAGCCCTTGGCGTACCCGAGGACATGAAGTCCCACCTGACCGAGGCCGCACGTGCCGTTGCCACGGAGGCCACCGCTTGGCGCATCCTTCGCCGCGCCGGCCTGCACAAGCACCAGGAGGACATCCGGGCGATAGAGGCACAGACGCAGGAACTCCGCGTCTTCCAGCACTCCTGCATTCCGGGCCTACTTCAGACGCCGGAATACGTTCGAGCGGTCCAGCAGCATTCCGAGCTCACAGACGAAGCGCTGGAAAAGATGATCAGCGCCCGGTTGCGCCGCCAGGAGGTCCTCTTCGATCAGGCCCGACGATTCCATTTCCTGATCACCGAGCCCGTCTTGAGATGGGAGCTCATTCCGCGCCTCATGATGGCAGCACAATTGGACAGGCTTGTGGCAGCGTCACGCCTACCCAATGTGACCATCGGAATCGTTCCCCTACCCGCGCCGAAATCCCAACTTCCTACCTGCTCGTTCGTCATATTCGATTCGCGCCTGGTCATCGTGGAGATTCCGCATGCGGAAATCACCACGAGCGAGCCGAAGGATATCGAACAGTATGTGCTCAAGTTTCACGCCTTCGAACGCGCGGCCGCCACTGGGGGCGAGATGCGGGGCCTGGTCGAAAGCATTCGGGATGATTTCTTGAGATAACAGGAAATCGCTCCCCTGGAATCCCCGACCACCGCTACGTTGCTTGCCGTACAGCACAGGAACGCTACGGGAGGACGGCCAGGTGATCGGCTGGGAGTTCGTGAAGGGCAGAACGGCTACCCGGGGCGCGGTCTGGAGATCAGCCGATGGCTTGTTCTACAAGCGGACCGGCGGCGAGGACCTCCGGGTGGAAGCCGAGTTCCAGCAACTGGCAGCCACCCTGGGCTACCCCGTCCCGGAGATCGTCGACAGTGGGTCCGACGACGGAGGCTACTTCGTCATCGAACGGGCCATCGGCAAAGCCTCGCTGCACGAGGAGGCACTGGCACACGCCAACCGCGACGGGCACATCGGCGACCAGGTCATCAGCACGGCGGCTGCTGTCGCCTCGAAGCTGCTCCAGGCCCAGGCACGCCACCCCCTGCCCTCAACACCATGGTTCGAGAAGGCGGCCTTCGCGACCGAAGTCCTCACGGAGAACCCGGACTTCGACACCCCGCGAGTCCACGACGCGGTCGACCGCGCCCTCGACCGGCTGGCCCGACTCCCCGTGGTGCACGGGCACTTGGACTACGGCCTGCCCAACATCCTCCCGGCCGGGGTCATCGACTGGCAGCACCACGGCCCGGTCCCGCTCGGCTACGACGTCTACCCCGCGCTCGACATCGTGGCCTTCAAGGGCGGCGACAAGGGCTACTCGATCACCGCGGAACAGCGCGCCGCCTACATCTCCGCGCTCGACGGGACCACCGCGTCCCTGATCGGCCGGCGGGTAAGCGAGCACTTGGGCGACTTCCTGCTCGTCAAGTGCTTCTTCTTCCTCGCACTCATGCGACCCACCGACCCCACGCGGCACGACAAGCACACCAAGTGGCAGTACCGCCGCGCCCTGTTCACGATGGGACTCGATCAGTATGAGTCGTCCGGCACGATCGACACCGGCACCTTCCCCACCTTCGAACGGTTCACCGCCGAACACCGGTAGTCCGTTGCCCTCCGTCCGTGACCGCGACTACCTGATGGACCACCACGGGGTCGTCTTCAAGGTCATCGGCGACAGCCACCCGGGCAGCCACTACCTCGGTTACGTCAAGTACCACCCCGACGAGAAGGGCGACCGCCGGCTCCTCGGCCGGACCTACCGGCAGAACAGCGTGGTGTCGAAGTCCTTCGGCATCCTGGCCGGCCGGCCCGAGTGCTACGTCTACTCCGACACCCTCGGCTGCGTCATCACCGGCATCCCCCGCGAGGACGTGGCCGTCCACTACCCCTGCCGCCAAGCCCTCGCCGCCATCCACGAGGCGCCCGGCGCGGTCGCCGACAATCCGGCGGGCAAGGACCTCCTGGCGATCACCGAGTGGATCACCTCGACCGACGCCCGGGGTCTGCTCGGCGTCACGGGCTCCTTCCTCGTCGGCTGCTTCAACAAACGCTCGGACATCGACCTCGTCTGCTACGGACCGGAGGGCTACCAGGCCGCCCAGGAACTGTTCCAGCGGACCGACCTGATCCGGCCGTACGACGGCGAGGACCTGACCAGGCTGTACCTCCGCCGGGCCAAGTACCTGGAGGGCAGTTCCTTCGACACGCTCATCAAGCAGGAACGCCGCAAGCTCCAAGGGATCACCGCGGGGACCGGCGCGCACGTCAACTGCGAGCCCCTCCGCTCCGACCACGACCGGACCTTCGCCCGCCTGTCCTCCAAGGAGATCGGCGAGATCTCCCTCCTCGCGAAGATCACCGACCACACCGAGGGCCTCACCACCCCGGCCGTCTACGGGATCAAGGTCAGGACCATCCTCAGCTCGACCATCGACGAGCCCGACTCCTTCGCCCGCCGGATCACCCACATGCGCTCGTACCTCGGCGCCTACACCGGTGCCTTCCGGTCCGGCGACACCGTGCACCTGTCCGGCAAGCTCGTCCACACCCAGGACGGTGATCACAGCGGCTTCGGCATCGAACTCACCCCCTGGACCGTCAACGGCTCCTACGTCGCCAACCTCGCCGGATAGGACCCGCACCATGACTCTGCTCGTCATCCGGCACGCCGAGTCCGTCGAGAACGCCGACAAGTACCGCGGCTTCTACCAGGACCCCCGCCCGTACAGCGGAGCCGCCGCACACACCATCTCCCGCACCGTCGTCGGCCTGACCCCGCGCGGCTTCCGCCAGGCCCAGTGGCTGGCCGGCGTCCTACCGCAGATCGCCGGCCCGGAACCGCACGTCTACACCTCGACCTACCGCAGGGCGGTCGACACCGCCGCGATCGCCCTGCCCGGCCCCCCCGACGGGTGGCCTCGGCAGACCGCGCTCCTGGACGAACAGCACTACGGCGACGCCACCTACATGACCAAGCGCGAGCTCTACGACAGCTATCCCGAACTCGCCGAGGACCGCCGCCTGCGCAAACACGTCTGGACCGCGCCGGGCGGAGGGGAGTCGCTCGCTGCGGGTGTACTCGACCGCGCCGCCGAGTTCGCCGCCCTCGCCCAGGCCGATCTCCAGGAACCACGCACCGTCATCGCCTTCACCCACCAGACCACCGTGGTGGCGCTCCGTTCCCTGCTCGAAGCCCGCATGCTGCCCGAGATCCTCGCCGAGGAGCGAAAGGGCAAGCTGCCCAACGCCGCGATCCTCCACTACGCGCTACGGGGCGGCCGGTTCACCCGGACGGGCACCACCACCCCGCCGATCTAGGAGGCACCTGTGCGGCACCTGTTCCTCAACGGGCCCGTCCAGAACGGCCCCTTCACCTTCGACACCCGCCCCGGCAAGGCCGTGGGCATCCACCTGGCCGCCGCCCTCAACGCCATCCTCGGCTCGCCGCCCGCGCCCCACCTGTGGAACACCGTCACCCTCGCCGGAGACCTCCGGCACCGCGAAGCCGCCGGGCCGAGGATCCCCCGTCAGCGGTTCGAAGCCGACCTGATCGAGGCCAAGTACAGCCACGGTCGATCCCCGTCCGGCGGGATCACGACCGATGCCGACGCCGAAGTCGCCGCCCTCGCACTGGAAATGATCGAGACGAACCTTCGCGCGGGCACCCTGACCATCAGCCCCGAGACCGTCCCCGTCTGCCGCACCTGCGGACACATGACCGGCAGCGGCAGCCACCCCTGCAAGGCCTGCGGCGGCACCGACACCCTGAACCGCACCGGTCTCCAGCTCGTCGCCGAACCCGCCAAGGACCGCCCCGTCCTCGACCGCTCGGACATCCACGCCAACCACCGCCAGCAGCCCAGGCACCTCCTGCACACCGCCGCCAACCTCCCGGAGCGGCTGATCCTCTCCCGAACCCGCGACCACGGCATCGACCTCTCGCCCCTCGGCCTCGACGGCCTGGTCCTCGACCCACGGGTCGGCGTCCACACCACCGTCCTCGCCGCAGCCCGAAGGCACCGGGCAGAGGTGGCCGTCATGACCATCACCCAGAACGCCGCCAACCACATCGCCGCCCACGGCCGGCGCTTCCGCCAACACGACGGCACCCGCCTCCAGTACACCCTCCACGGCCACCTCCCGTACGACCACATCGCGAGTCTCCAACCGCTGTACGAGGCGTACCGATCCACGCGAGCGCTCAGGGCGGGCTTCGAATCGTGGTTCCTGCCGCTCTTCTCCCTCCGGGCCAGGACCGTGACCCGGCCGGACCAGCTCCCGGCGCTCTTCAAGCACTACATGCGCGCACACCTGGCCCAACCCGTGGAGGTCGACGAGGAGATCATTGAGGCCGTACGACGCTCGGTGGAGACCGGTGACACGGAATGGATCACTCGCAGGCCTGCACTGGCCAACGCGATGGCTGTCGGCGCAGGGCACCACGAGTAGAACGCGGGCTTCCGCAGCCCTTCATCGTGTGCGTGAGAAGTCGGCAGGGCCGACTTCTCACGCACGCGAGGGGGTTGGGCCCCGACGCGGGCGGGGTAGGGCGGAGGGGTGGGTGTGGGGGCGGGGGGTGGGAAACAGCGGGATCACTTGTCAGCGGTGGGAACAAGGAGCGGGGTTCAGGGGCGGCAGGTCGAGCTGGCGTGCGCGACCGCCACGGAAGCCGCCGATCTCGCGGCAGTGATCGAGTCCCCCCGAGTGGTCGCCCACCTCCAGGAGTTCCGCCACCTGCTCAGGCCCTACCGGGCCAATGCCTCAGTAGCGACGTTGGCCGACCGGATCACCAGTGCGGCCGGCTGATCAAAGGTCAGCCTCGTCCAGCAGCAGGTGGAGCACGCCCACGAGCGTGCCACTGCTGACGATCTCGCGACGGTTGATCATGCCGCGCAGATCGGACAGGGGAATCCACTCGATCCGGTCGGACTCGTTGCGCTCGGTCGGCGGTCCCACGTACTCCGCGGCGTCGGCCCGGAAGACGAAGTGCTCCGAGTCGGTGATCCCGTTCGCCGGCTGCGCGTAGATCAGCGGCTTCACGTCCGAGACCTTCCAGCCGGTCTCCTCCAGTGCTTCACGGGCAGCAGCCTCCGCCGGGGTCTCATCCGGCTCGACCAGGCCCATCGGGAGTTCCCAGGCCCAGGTGTCGGTGATGAAGCGGTGCCGCCACATCATGAGGACCTGCTTCTCGCTGTTCACGATGGCGGCCACGGCCAGGTGCCGCAGCTTGACCACGTGGTACTCCCAGCGGCGCCCGTCAGGCTGCTCGACGTCGACCAACCACAGGTTCACCCAAGGGTTCTCGTAGATCGGACGTTCCCCGTGGATCTTCCACTGCATCGCTGCGACCCCTCTCGACGGACCATCAGCATGTCAGACGCCGCAGGCTGGGCAAGCGGCTTCCAACCCGTTTGCGTCACACTGACGAATAGGGGCACCTTGCTCGCAGCCGGACCAAACGGAAGGTCATTGTGTGCGTGAGAAGTCGGCCGGGCCGGCTTCTCACGCACACCCGGGGGCGGG
>NZ_JBHUAL010000040.1:0-51147 GCF_042789775.1 Kitasatospora sp. NPDC056800
CCCCGCTCCCTCGGGGGAGCGGGGCCGCCGGTGTCCGGGCCGTACGGGCGTCAGCCGGTGGTGAGCACCAGCTTGTGCTTGGTGGCCTTCTCGACCGCGTCCGGCGTGTAGGCCCAGGTCAGCAGCTTGCCCTTGAGCCAGAGGTCGGTCTGGTCGTTGTAGTTGTCGTGGAAGGCGTGGCCGGAGGCGCCGCCGACGTTGACCCAGCGCGAGGAGTCGAGGTCGTTCAGGTCGACCACCATGCGCATCGACGGGATCCAGTCCACCTGGTAGCCGGCCGCCGCGTTCCAGCCGGCCGCGTCGACCGCCGCCGAGCCGCCGGAGAGCCGGTACGGGCCGCGGTTGAGCAGCTTGTGCACCGCGCCGGAGGCGATCGAGGAGTCGTCGGTGCCGAGGGTCTGCTCGCGCAGCTCCAGCTTGTGCAGGCGGCCCCAGCTCCAGGTGGAGACGTCCTTGCTGAGCAGCGAGGTCAGCTCCTGGCGGGCGTTCTTCATCGCCTCCTGGAGCAGGTTGTCCAGGCCCTTCTGCTCCTTGTGCTGGTCGTCGATGTACGTCCACCACGAGCTGTCGGGCTTCTCCAGCTGCTGGCGCACGACCTCGGTCCAGCGGTCGCCGCCGTCCGGCTGGGCCTTGCCCGGTTCCCGGGTACCGCACTCGGTGACGATCTTGGTGGCGCTGTCCGGCTTGGTGGGGTCGTCCTGCTGGCGGACCAGCAGGCAGTTGTCCTTGGCCCGCAGGTCGGCCGGGAACTTCTGGCCGAAGGCGAGGATCAGCAGCTGGCGCCAGACGCCGTTGTAGTAGGCGGCGGCGGCCGAGTCGGCGTCCTGGTGGAAGTTCCAGTCCTTCAGCAGGTCCTGGGCCTCGCGCACGTACGGGTCGCTGACCGGCTGCTTGAGCAACAGCGGGACCAGCGTCTTGGCCATCACGCTGGTGTTGTCCAGCTGGAGGGTCTGCATGTCGTCCGGCGAGATCTTGCCGTTGTTCTTGAGCAGGCCCTCGATCTGGTCGGTGATCTCCTTGGCGCGGGTGCCGTACTCCCAGTCCTTGGTGAGGTTGTACTTGTAGCTCGGGTCCACCACGGCCTGGTTGGCGGTGACGATGTAGCCCGCCGAGGGGTTGAGGCTCCACGGCAGCGCGTTGAAGGGGATCGGGTCCTTCCACTGGTACGCGGAGTCCCAGCCCAGCGCCGGGAGGGTGCCGTCGCCCTTGCCGCGGACCGGGATGGTGCCCGGGGCCTGGTAGCCGATGTTCTTGGCGTCGGCGTAGATCAGGTTCTGCGCGGGGACGGTGAAGTCCTTGGCGGCGGCGCGGAACTCGTCCCAGTTCTTCGCCTTGTCCAGCTCGAAGACGGCGTCCATGGTCTTGCCGGGGCTGAGCGCCGTCCACTGCAGGGCGACGCCGTAGCCGCTGGTGCCGCGGTCCGGGGCGGAGGGGCCGTTGGGGGCGTACTTGCCGACGTTCTGCTGCTCGGTGCTCTGGTCGGAGATGAGCGGGGCGCCGGTCTGGGTGGTGCGGACGGTGATGGTGCGGTCCTCCCCGCCGGCGACCTTGATGGTCTCCTTGCGGAGGTCGAACTTCACGTCCTTGCCGTCCACCTGGTAGGTCTCCGGGCCGGTGACCTTCTCCAGGAAGAGGTCGGTGACGTCGGCGCCGAGGTTGGTGAAGCCCCAGGCGATGTCCTTGTTGTGGCCGATGACCACGCCGGGCATGCCCGCGAAGGTGAAGCCGGAGACGTCGAACTGGCAGGCCGGGGAGCTGGTCCGGCAGTGCAGGCCCATCTGGTACCAGACCGAGGGCAGGCCGGGGCCCAGGTGCGGGTCGTTGGCCAGCAGCGGCTTGCCGGTGGTGGTGTGCGAGCCCGCGACCACCCAGGAGTTGGAACCGATGCCCTGGCCGGGGCGGCCGAGCAGCTGCGGCATCGCGTCGACCTGGTCCGTCAGGCTCTGCAGCATCGCCTTGGTGGTGGCCGCGCCCTGGGCGGTGGCGGCCGTTCCGGCGGGCGTGCCGGACTGCGGGGAGCCGTCCGCGGGGCGGTAGTTGTCGCCGGTCACCGCGCCGGTCTTCACGATGGTGCCGTTGCGGGCGTACGGGTAGTCCGGGTACAGCTCGGCGATCTTGTCCGGGCCGAAGTCCTGGGCCAGCAGCGAGCGGTCGATCTCCTCCTGGAGGTTCCCGGAGAGGTTCCAGGCCATCGCCTTGAGCCAGGCCACCGAGTCGACCGGGGACCACTGCTCGGGCCGGTAGCCGCCGTTGACGACGCCGAGCAGGCCGTACTCCAGCGAGGCCTTCGCGCCGCCGGGGTGCTCGGAGAGCCAGGCGTTCACACCGTCCGAGTAGGCCTGGAGGTACTTCTTGGTCTCCGGCGAGAGCTTGGTGTCGAACTCCTTCTGCGCCACCTGCCGCCAGCCCATGGTGCGGATGAAGGTGTCGGTGTCGACCTGGCTGTCGCCGAACATCTCAGAGAGCCGGCCGGCGGTGATGTGCCGGCGGACGTCCATCTCCCAGAAGCGGTCCTGCGCCTGGACGTAGCCCTGGGCGCGGAACAGGTCCTCGTCGGTGTCGGCGTACAGCTGCGGGATGCCGTTCGCGTCCCGCTTGACGTCGACGGGCGCGCTCAGGCCCGCGACCTTCACGCTGCCGTCGACCTCCGGGAAGGAGGCGCGGACCGCGGAGACCCCGCGGTAGCCGCCGTAGCCGGCACCGGCCACCAACAGCACGACCAGCACGATCACGATCAGACGGGCGCGCCGGAACTTCTTCGAGCGGGGCATCTGGGTCCTTGCGGTCCTGACTTCGGGGCGGGCGGGCGTGTCCAGGGCCTGCGGCCGTGACAGGGCACCACATTAGGCCGAGTCGGCCGGGCACCGTGAACGGGGGACCAAGCTAAAGATATGGCAAAATGTTAGACTGCGTAACGATCCGCAAGGGGAGCATTGACGACTTCTTAACGGGTCACCCCACAGCACCACCAGACACCCCGTCCGCCCCTGCCTGCCCGAGGTGCCCCTGCGTGAACATCTCCCATCTGAACCAGCTCCTGCTCGAGTCCTCCGTGATCCTGCTGTTCGCGGTGGGCGCCGTACGCCTCTCCACCCGATCAGGGCTGCCCAGCCTGCTGATCTATCTGGGGATCGGCGTGGCGCTGGGCCAGAACGGGATCGGTGTCACGTTCAACAACGCGGAGCTCACCCAGGTGCTCGGCTACGCGGCGCTCGTGGTGATCCTGGCCGAGGGCGGCCTCAAGACCAGCTGGCGCGAGATCAAGCCCGTGATGCCCGCCGCGACCGTGCTCGCCACCCTCGGCGTCGGCGTCAGCGTGTTCGCCACCGCGGCCGGCGCCCACTGGCTGGTCGGCCTGGACTGGCGCACCTCGCTGCTGCTGGGCGCCATCGTCTCCTCGACCGACGCGGCCGCCGTCTTCTCCGTGCTGCGGATGGTCCCGCTGCCGCACCGGCTCACCGGCCTGCTGGAGGCCGAGTCCGGCTTCAACGACGCGCCCGTGGTCATCCTGGTCGTCGCCTTCGCCACCACCGGGGAACTGGACTCCTGGTACGTCCTGATCGGCACGATCGTCGCCGAGCTGGCCATCGGCGCCGTCATAGGCCTGGCCGTCGGAAAGATAGGGGCCTACGGGCTCAAGCACGTCGCCCTGCCCTCCTCGGGCCTCTACCCGATCGCCGTGATGGCGCTCACCGTGCTCGCGTACGCCGGCGGCGCGCTGCTGCACGGCTCCGGCTTCCTCGCCGTCTACATCAGCGCGGTGATCCTCGGGAACTCCAAGCTGCCGCACGGCCCGGCCGTCCGCGGCTTCGCCGACGGGCTCGCGTGGATCGGGCAGATCGGCATGTTCGTGCTGCTCGGGCTGCTCGTCACGCCCGAGACCATGGGCGACGCGGTGGTGCCCGCGCTGGTGATCGGCGGGGTGCTGGTGTTCCTGGCCCGGCCGCTGTCGGTGATGGTCTCGCTGACCCCCTTCAAGGTGCCGGCCCGCGAGCAGGCGCTGCTGAGCTGGGCCGGGCTGCGCGGGGCGGTGCCCATCGTCCTGGCCACCATCCCGGTGGTGTCCGGCGCACACCGGGCCGAGGACGTCTTCAACATCGTCTTCATCCTGGTCGTCGTCTTCACCCTGCTCCAGGGGCCGACCCTGCCCTGGGTGGCCAAGCGGCTGCGGATCGACGAGGGCGACATGGGCCAGGACCTGGGCATCGAGTCCGCCCCGCTGGAGAAGCTGCACGGGCACCTGCTGTCGGTCGCGCTCTCCCCCACCTCGAAGATGTCCGGCGTGGAGATCAGCGAACTGCGGCTGCCCAAGGGGGCCGCGGTCACCCTGGTCGTGCGCGAGGGGAACTCCTTCGTGCCGGACAAGGCGACGGTGCTGCGGGCCGGCGACGAACTGCTGGTGGTCACCACGGACGAGGTCGGCGAGGCCGCCGAGCGGCGGCTGCGGGCCGTGGACAAGGGCGGCAAGCTCGCGGGGTGGCTGAACGGGCGGTGAGGGGCGCCGGGCCCGCCCCGGCTCTCCTCGGTCCGCCTTGGTCCGGGGGCCCGGACGGGCCTGCGGGCCGGGGTGGGCTGGCGGTGTCTACGCGCGTAACTGTATGCTGGTTCGACCACGCCGTATAACCACCGCTAGACCACCCCAGCATCTGCCTGACGCAGAGTTGGCGCGACCGCTCGGCGGCCGCGGTCCGGCCCCCGGCCACCACGCCGGACCGACCCGGTATCTACCCCGGTCGACGCGCGAGAGGACGACTCTCGGCGCCGTCGGGGCCACACCATGCCCTGCCGCGCTACCAGGCAGCAGGAAGGACCGACCGTGACGGCGCGCCGAACGGTCGACACCGCCGCGCACCCCGCGGCCACCCCCGCAGCTCCCGCCCCCGCCCGCGTCGGGTACGGCGAGCTGCTGCGCACGCCCGGGGCCTGGACGTTCCTGTCCCCCGCCCTCGTCGCGCGACTGCCGTACGCGATGCTCAGCATGGGCATCCTGCTGCTCGTCACGCAGACCCACGGCTCGTACGGCACCGCCGGTACGGTCACCGCGGTCGCCGCGGTCGCCCAGGCCCTGATCGGGCCGCAGACCGGGCGGCTCGCCGACCGCTACGGCCAGGCCTCGGTGCTCGTCCCGACCGTGCTGGTGCACGCCGTCTCGGTCGGCGTGCTGATCGCCCTCGCGCTCGGCCACGCGCCCGCCTGGAGCCTGTTCCTGGCCGCCGTGCCGGCCGGTGCGAGCGTGCCGCAGGTCGGCGCGATGGTCCGGGCCCGCTGGGTCGCCAGGTTCACCGCCGACGGCGCCTCCGACGCCTCCGCGGCCCGGGTGAGCACCGCCTTCGCCTTCGAGTCCGTGACGGACGAGTTCACCTTCGTGATCGGCCCGATCCTGGCCTCCGGCATCGCCGCCCTCGCCAACCCGGCCACCGCCCTGGTCGCCGAGGCCGCGCTGACCCTCGTCGGCGGCCTGGCCTTCGCCGCCCAGCGGGGCACCGCCCCGGCCCGGATCGTGCCGCAGCCCGGCACCAGGCGCGCCTCGGCGCTCGCCTCCCCCGGCGTCCGGCTGCTGGCCGGGACCTTCCTCGGGGTCGGCGCGGTGTTCGGCGGCATGCAGGTCTCGGTGAACGCCTTCGCCGACTCGGTCGGGCAGCACGACGCCGGCGGCACCGTGTACGGGATCTTCGCCGGCGGCTCCATGCTGGCCGGCGTGCTGTACGGCGTGATCGCCTGGCGGCGGCCGGTGCAGCAGCGGATGCTGTTCAGCTACGCGCTGCTGGTGCTGGGCTGCTCGGTGCTGTGGGCGATGCCCAACCTGGTCGCGCTGACCGTCGCCGGGCTGGTCTGCGGACTGGCCATCGCGCCGACCCTGATCAGCGGCTACACCCTGGTCGAGACGCTGGTCGCGGACGGGGCCAAGACCGAGGCCTTCACCTGGCTGACCGGCGCCATCGGGCTGGGACTGGCGGTCGGCTCGATGGCGGCCGGCCGGCTGATCGACGGGCACGGGCCCTCCACCGGGTTCCTGGTGCCGGTGGTCGGGGCCGGGCTCGGACTGGTCGTGCTGGCCTCGCTGCGGCACCTGCTGGTGGCGCCGCGGGGCGAGGAGACCGCCGCTGCGGGGACCGCGGAGGGCGGGCGTCCGATGCAGCTGGCGGGTGTCGCCGAGGGCTGAGCGGGGCGGCGGCCGGGGGCCGGGCCTCCGGCCGCCGGTGCTGAGCCGACGGCGGCCAGAGGCTGCGCGGGTGCTGTCCGGGAACCGGGCCGACGGCGGCCGACGGGTGCTCCGGGGCCGATCTCACACCGGGGTCGCTGGACTGATCCCGCGGAATGCCGCATCATTGACCATCGTTAGCACTCATCAGGCGAGAGTGCCAGGAGGAAGACAAGTGCCCACGTACCAGTACCAGTGCACCGAGTGCGGCAACGGCCTGGAGGCGGTGCAGAAGTTCACCGACGAGGCGCTGACCACGTGCCCCGACTGCCAGGGACGGCTCCGCAAGGTCTTCTCGGCCGTGGGCGTCGTGTTCAAGGGCTCCGGCTTCTACCGGACCGACAGCCGTTCGTCCTCCAGCAGCTCGGTGGGCGCCGGGTCGTCGTCGACCCCCTCGACGTCGTCCACCGCGTCCACGTCCTCCTCGTCGACGTCGTCGGGCTCCGGCTCCTCGACCTCGTCCAGCCCGGCTCCGGCCGCGAGCTGATCCCGGCGCCGGGCACCATCGGCCCGGACGGCCCGTAGACCAGGGAAAGGCCCGTCGACCCCGCTTCCACGCGGGGCGGCGGGCCTTTTCGCATGCCCGCCCGGGCGCCCTGTCACCCCGGAGGGGTCGACCTCACTCCGGCGAGTGAACGAAGTTGTCCACAGGGGCGAGTTGTCCACAGGCCTGGGGAAAGGGCTTTCCGAGTTCGCCGGAAACGCCCATCGTGTGGGCATCCGGTCGGTCCGCGAGGGGCCGGCCCGCCGACACCCCGGAGGTGCGTCGATGACGACCGCGAGCTTCTCCCTCCCCCTGCCGCTGCCACTGCCCGCGCCCGCCGTGCCGCCCCGGCAGGAGCTGCCGAGCTTCCCGCCGATCCGGCGCGGGTGCGGCGGGTGGCACCGCTGGCGCAGCGCGGTGCGGCGGCGGGCCGCCGTGCCCGTCCTGGTGCTGCTCGCGGTGGCGTCGGCGCTGGCACTGGGGCCCGCGCGGGCCGGGCTGCCACCGCCCCAGGGAGGCGCACTGGGCCGGACGGGTTGTCAGTCCGGGGCTGCGGAAGATCACCCGTAACCGGGAGGCGACTTCGTCGTTCGAGGCGGCATGAAAGGCTTCAAGGAATTCCTGCTGCGTGGAAATGTCGTCGAACTCGCCGTCGCCGTGGTCATCGGCGCGGCTTTCACCAACATCGTCAACGCCTTCGTCAAAGGCGTGATCAATCCGATCGTCGGCGTCTTCGGGACCAAGGACCTCGCGTCCTACAGTTCCTGCCTCAAGGGGCCCTGCGAGGTGAGCCCGACCGGTGAGGTCACGTCCGGGATCCTCATCCTGTGGGGATCGGTGCTCAGCGCCGTGCTCCAGTTCCTGATCACCGCGGCGGTCGTCTACTTCGCCCTGATCGTGCCCATGAACAGGTTGGCGGCCCACCGCAAGAGCCTCGCCGAGGAGGCGGCGGAGGCCGAGGCCAAGGAGGTCCAACTGCTGACCGAGATCCGCGACGCGCTGGTCGCACCGCTGCGCTGACCGGCGGGCGCCGTTCGGCCCCGGTCCCCGTTCCTCAGTCCCCGTGGTGCGGCGGGCGCTGGCTCAGGTACCAGTCCAGCCCCCGTCCACCGCTCTCCCCCGCCCCGGGGCGGCCGCCCCAGCCTGCGTCGGTGTCGTCCCCGGACTGCTGGTCCAACGGGTCCCGGAAGACCAGCCGGGCCTTCACGGCCGCGGCCTTCCGGAGCTCCTGGTCCTGCTCCCCGCCCTGCTCCCGGTCCTTTTCCTGCCCCTGCTCGCTCACGCCGTCCACTCCGTCCGCTCGTCCCTTTCCTCCAGCCTAAGAGCCCCGTGGCACGCCTCGGGCCCCGGTGCGGGGCGCTCCGCACCAGGGCCCGATGAGGGCGGGTCCAGGCAGCCTGCCGGGAGGCTTCCCCGGCGGCCTCTCAGGCGGCTTCCTCAGGCGGCTTTCCCGGCGGCCTCTCAGGCGGCTTCGAAGCCCGCGTGGTCCGCGATCTTCTTCAGCTCGGCCAGCGCGTGCTTCTCGATCTGGCGGATCCGCTCGCGGGTGAGGCCGTGCTGCTTGCCCACCTCGGTGAGGGTGCGCTCGCGGCCGTCCTCCATCCCGTAGCGGGAGCGGATGATCGAAGCGGTGCGGTCGTCCAACCGCCCGATCAGGCCGTCCAGTTCCTCCCTGCGGAGCATGACCATCACGGCGTCCTCGGGGGACGTGGCCCCGGTGTCCTCGACGAGGTCGCCGAACTGGGTCTCGCCCTCGTCGTCGACCGACATGTTGAGGCTGACCGGATCGCGCGCCCAGTCCAGCACGTCCTTGATCCGGGCCTCGGTGGTGTCCAGCTCGGCCGCGATCTCGGCCGGCTCCGCCTCGCGGCCCAGCTCCTTGGACTTCTCCCGCTGCACCCGTCGGATCCGCCCGAGCTCCTCCACCAGGTGCACGGGCAGCCGGATGGTGCGGGACTGGTCGGCGATGGACCGGGTGATCGCCTGCCGGATCCACCACGTCGCGTACGTGGAGAACTTGAAGCCCTTGGCGTAGTCGAACTTCTCGACGGCGCGCACCAGGCCCGCGTTGCCCTCCTGGATGAGGTCCAGCAGCGGCAGGCCGCTGCGCGGGTAGCGACGGGCGACGGCGACCACGAGCCGGAGGTTGGAGCGGATGAAGACGTCCTTGGCGCGCTCGGCGTCGGCGGCTATCGCCTCCAGCTCCTCGCGCGTGACGCCGTCGGGGAGTTCGCCCTCGTCCAGCATGTGCTGGGCGTACACGCCGGCCTCGATCCGCAGCGAGAGCTCGACCTCCTCGGCGGCATCGAGCAGGGGTGTCCTGGCGATCTCGTCGAGGTACATGCCGACCAGGTCGCGGTCGGCCTCGAGGTTGGTCGGGCGGGCCGCGCGACTCCGGTCGGCCCTGTCGCGAACGACGGCACGGGTGGCCATGCTTGCTCCCTTTGCTGGTGTTGCCGAGGTCTGCCTGCCTGCCTCGTGAGGGCAAGAAATGCGGGCCCCTCGGGGCCTCACACGTAACGATCCAACGAACAGATTCCGGACAACATTCCCAAGTCACTCAGATTCTTCCCGGCGATGCAGTATCCTGCCGGTTTTCACCCCGCTTCTGGACACTGGGTGACCGGTCGGGCACTTCCCGTGTCATCGGGTGACCGCTCCGGGAGTGTTTTCTTCACTCGACCCTCACGCGACCACCGCCCACCCCTTGAACCCGCGAACGGCCGCCGACGTTCCCCGCGCACCCCGCCGTCCGTCCCGGCCCACACCCCGGCGCACGCAGGTCCTCCGCACAAACGATGCCGAATCGCTATCACTCCGGCCCTTGCTCGGCACGGGACACTGGGAAGGTGTCAGCCATGCACCTGACCAACAGCACGACCATCCTCACTGCGCGTAATCGCAGTCTCCTTCGGGACGCCGCGCTCGCGCTGGGCTGTGCCGCGCTGTTCGGCCTGCTGGCGGCCCTGGTCACCGGCCAATGGCGCCCGCTCGCCCGCTTCGACCAGGAGTGGATCGGCGAACTGCACACCTACGCCCGGGAGCACCGGATCTGGACCGCCTCGGTGCAGACGCTCTCCGACATCGGCGGCACCGTCACGATGCGTACGCTTCTCGGAATCGCCGCCGGGTGGCTCTGGTTGATCGGCGCCCGGGTGCTGGCCGGCTGGGTGGCCGCCCAGGCCCTCGTCGGCTGGGGCGTCCTGTGGGCGCTGAAGCTGTCCTTCGACCGCGCCCGCCCCTCCTTCACCGATCCGGTCTCGCACGCCGGCGGGCCGTCCTTCCCCTCCGGGCACGCCATGGCCTCGGCGATCACCTGCGCCGTCCTGGTCGGCCTGCTCTGGTACCGGGTCCGCCGGCGCGGCCGGACCGCCGCCTGCCTGGTGGCCGCGGCGACGGTGCTGACCATCGGCTGGACCCGGGTCGCGCTCGGCGTGCACTGGCCCAGCGACGTGCTGGCCGGCTGGCTGGCCGCCGGGATCGTGCTGGGCACCGTGACCGCCGTGATCCAGGTGTGGCGCCCCGGCGCGCTGGCCCAGGACGTACGGCGGGTCAACTGGCGTACCAGGCCCCGGGTGCAGCGGGTCCTCGTGTCGGCCGGGCACCCCTCGGGCACCGCCGCCCCGCTGGACGAGGACGGACCGCACGGCGCGCGGGACGGCGCCCCGGGCGAACCGGTGGACCCGTCCGACCCCGTCGACCGGCCGGACGAGGCCGTGCGCTGAGGCGCCGTCACCCCGCTGCCCCGCCCCCGCCGCCCCGTTACTCCGACGCCGGCCGAGAGCCGTCGCGCTAGGTTGGCGGCCATGTCCGACACCCCTGCCCCCACCGCTCCCACGGCTCCCAACGCCCCCACCGCACCGGACGGTTACCCCGGGCGCCCGCTGCGGATCGCCACCGTCCAGGCCCAGGCCGTGGCCGGTGACATACCGGCCAACGCCGCCCAGGCCGCCGGACTGATCCGCGAGGCCGCCCGGGCCGGCGCCCGGCTGGTGCTGTTCGCGGAGAAGTTCCTCTCCGGCTACGAGCCCGAGCTGATCAGCGCCGACCCCGTCAGGTACGCGGTCCAGCCCGGCGATCCGCGGCTCGCGCCGATCGCCGAGGCCTGCCGCGAGACCGGCACCGCCGCGATCGTCGGCGCCGCCGTACGGGACGGCGACGACCTGCGCATCTCCGCCCTCGTCCTCGGGCCGGACGGCGGCTTCGTCACCCGCTACGACAAGCAGCACCTGTTCAAGAGCGAACGCGAGCACTTCCGCCCCGGAACGGCCGGCTGCACCGTGGAACTGGACGGCTGGCGGCTCGGCCTCGGCGTCTGCTACGACTCCGGCTTCCCCGAGCACGCCCGCGCCGCAGCGCTCGACGGCTGCCACGCCTACCTGGTCGGCGCGCTGTTCAGCATGGGCCACGGCCACCACGAGTCCCGCACCTGGTTCCCGGCCCGCGCGCTCGACAACACCCTCTACACGGTGCTCGCCAACCACATCGGCCGCACCGGCGAGTGGCACACCTGCGGCGGCAGCGCGGTCTGGGGCCCGGACGGCCGGCTGATCGCCGAGGCGGGCGAGGACCGGCGCGAACTCGTCGTCGTCGACCTCGACCCGGACGTCCTGCGCACCACCCGCGAGACCGAGACCCTCCTCGCCGACCTCGCCCTCGCCGCCGACCGGCCGCCCGCGCCCCGGACCCGCTTCACCCTGGCCTGAGCACCCCGCCGGGCCGGCCACCCGAGAGCCGGGAGCCGGTTGCCGGGCACCCGGCTGCCGGCCCGGTCAGGAGGCCCGCATCGCCGCCACCGCGCTCATCCGCCCGACCCGGCGGGCCGGGAGCACCGCGGCGGCCAGGCCGACCAGGACGGTCAGGCCCAGGGCGGCCAGCACCGGCAGGACCGGCGGGGTGCCGACCGTCCCCACCGTCGAGGTGATCGAACGGGCGGCCGCCCAGCCGTAGGCGGCCCCCAGGCCCGTCCCGACCAGGGCGCCGGCCAGGGAGAGCAGCAGCGCCTCCAGGGTGAGCATCCGGCGGAGCTGTTCGCGGGACATCCCGATCGCGCGCAGCATGCCGATCTCGCGGGAGCGTTCGCTGATGCTGAGCATCAGGGTGGCGGCGACGCCGAGGCCGGCGATGGCGACGGAGAAGGACAGCAGGGCCATGCTGATGGTCTTCAGCCGGTCCAGCAGGGAGCGCAGGGTGTCCGCCTGGGCGGCCGTGTCGGCGACGGTCACCTGCGGGTGGTCGGCGAGGGCGTGGTCCAGGGCGCGGCGGGCGGTCGGCCGGTCCTCGCCGGCGGCCGGGCTGATCCAGGCCGTGGTGACGGGCGCGCCGGGGGCGAGGCGGTCCAGGGTCGTGGGCGCCACCAGCAGGGTGGCGCCGCTCTGCAGGGTGAACGGCAGGCTGCTGCGGCCGGGTTGGAGCCGCAGCTCGACGCCGCCGACCCGGCGCACCCCGGTGTCGCCGAGCCCGCTCAGCACGCCGCCCTCGGTGAGCGCGCGGGCCCGGTCCACGTCGTCCGTCGAGGAGTTGAGCCGGGTGGCGTCGACGGCGGCGACCACGGTGGGCCGGCCGTCGAGGTCGACGGTGGCGGACCGGACCGGGGTCACGGTCAGTCCGTGCTCGGCGCCGAGCGCGCCGAGCGCCCCGGCGGGCAGGGCGCCGCCGCCGGTGGCGGCCGCCGAGAAGACCCCCGGCTGGCGCGCGGACACCACGGGCACCAGCGACTGGGAGGTGATGTCCAGCGCGGTGACCGCGCCGACCATCACGGTGACGCCGAGCAGCAGCGCCGAGCCGGTGGCCCCGGTGCGGCCCGGGTTGAGCCGCAGCTGCTGGGTGGCGAGCCGCCCGGCCGTACCGCCGAGCTTCCGGGCGGGCCGGCCGAGCACGGCGACGACGGCGGGCAGCACCCGGTGGGAGAGCCGCAGCACCCCGAAGAAGTTGGCGATGGCGCCGACGGTGACGGCGAGCAGCGACAGCGGCGGCGGGGCCACCGCCCCGGCCACCAGCAGCGCGGTGCCCGCGACCAGCAGTCCGGTGGTCCACACCGCGGCCCGCACCCGGGCGGCCCCGTCGGCCGGCGCGGGGGTGCCGCCGAGCGCGGCGATCGGCGGCACGGCCGCGGCGGCCTTCGCCGGGCCGCGGACGGCCAGCAGGGTCAGCAGCACGCCGAACAGCCCGGCCAGCAGGCAGATCGGCGGGGAGGGCAGCAGTGACAGGTGCACCGGGCCGAGGTCGAGCCCGCCGACCACGGCGGTGCCGGCCGCGCCGAGGGCGACGCCCAGCAGCACGCCCGTCGCCGAGGCGCCCACCCCGAGCAGCAGCCCCTGGCGGCGGATCAGCCGGCGCAGCTGCTGCCGGTCGGCGCCCACGCAGCGCAGCAGGGCGAGCTGGCGGGTCCGCTGGGCGAGCACCACGGTGAAGGTGTTGCCGACCACCATCCGCGCCACCGCGAGGGCGATCAGGACGAAGGAGAGCGAGGCGATCAGCACCATGCCGTACAGGGTGCTGCTCTGCCGGGTCGCCTCGTTGACCGAGGCCTCGTGGGTATGCACCTGGACGTCGGCACCGAGGGCGGCGCGCAGGGCTTCGACGGTCCCTGCCCGGGAGGCGCCGGGGGCGACCCTGACGTCGAGCCGGTCGGTGACGGCGCCGGCCGCGTAGCCGGCGACCGCGTCCGCCGGGACGCCGATGATCGGGACCCCGGCGAGGCTCGGGGCGCCCCGCTCGTCCAGGGTGCCCACCAGCCGGGCGGTGGCGGTGGTGCCGTCGGCCCGGGCCAGGTGCACCTCGGCGCCCACGGCGGCGTCCAGCCGGTGCGCGGTTCCGGTGTCGAGCAGCACCTCGCCGGGTCCGGCGGGCCAGCGGCCGTCCTTGAGCAGCTGCCAGCGCAGCGCCGGGTCCTCGGCGACGGCGCTGACCGCGGCGGTGCGGTCGAGCGGCCGCCCGTCGGCGGCCAGCACGCCGCCCTTGCCGGTCAGCCGCGGCGCCACCGCGGCCACCCCGGCGGTCTGCCGCACCCGCTCCGTCGCCGCCGCGTCCAGACCGCCGGCCGCGGTCTTCCCGGTCACTTGGATGTCTCCGGGCCCGACCTCGGCGGCCGCGGTCTGGCTGAAGGAGTCCACCAGTGCCCCGCTGCCGCTGACGGAGGCGATCAGGAAGGCCACCCCGAGCGCGATCGCGGCGCCGCTCAGGAGCAGTTGGCGCAGTTGGCCGCGCAGTTCGGCCACGGTGTATCGGTACGTCGTCATGGTTCCCCGGCTCGTCCACCCTGGCCGGTACGGTGCTCCGGCAGGGGTCTCGACGAGCCTAGGAGTGGAGCGGCCGCGGGCCATCGGCACGAGGTCTGCTTCATGATCAATCCGTGGGCGGACGGCCTCCCGCCCCCTCCTCCTCCCGGAGAGGTACGCCGCCCCTGACACCGTCAGCCCCGGGAACGCCGAGGGCCCCGGACCGGTCGGGCACCGCCGGAAAGCGGCACAGGCCCCCCGCCCGACATGGGCGGAGGGCCTGTGACCTGCGTGTTCGTTGTGCCCCAGGCAGGATTCGAACCTGCGACACCGGCTTTAGGAGAGCCGTGCTCTATCCCCTGAGCTACTGAGGCGGGGCCCGCGTGCTGCCGGGCCGTTCACAGCGTACCGGATCGGGGCTGGGGCTCGGGGTGCGTCCTGTGGATCTTGTCGGATCGGGCCGCGGCGGCGCGGACCGGGCGGGATCCGCGGGAGGCGCCGCACGGCGGCGGAGGGGGTGCGGGTGGCCGACGGCGCGTCAGGGCGGGTCAAGTAGCCTGCCGGGCAGGGCGGGATCCGCCCCGGCGCGTCGCGTGAAGGAGACGAAGGACTCGATGAGACCTGCTGTGCGCCCGGTGGGCCGGCTGTTGGGGCAGGTGTGGGTGTGGCCCGCGCTGGTCATGCTGGCGGTGGGCGGGTACCGGCTGGGAACGCCGGACCTGTGGCGGGACGAGATGGCGACCTGGACGGTCTCCACCCGCTCGCTGGGCGACCTGCTGCGACTGCTCCAGCACGTGGACGCCAGCAACGGCGCGTACTACCTGCTGATGCACGGCTGGACGGCGGTGTTCGGCGACTCGACGCTCTCCCTGCGAATACCCTCCGTGCTGGCGATGGCCGGGGCGGCGGCGCTGGTGGCGCTCACCGCCCGACGGCTGTTCGGCAGCAAGGTGGCGGCGGTCGGCGCCGGGCTGCTGCTCGCGGTGCCCCCGGAGATCTCCCGGTACGCCCAGGAGGCGCGCTCCTACGCGCTGGTGACCTGCGCGATCGCGGCGGCCTCGTACTTCCTGCTGCGGGCCCTGGAGCGGCCGACCTGGCGGCGCTGGGCGCCGTACTGCGTGGCCATGGCGCTGGCCGGCGCCGGGCACCTCGTCTCCTTCAGCACCGTCGCCGGGCAGCTGGGGCTCCTGGCGCTGCACCTGTGGCGCACCCGTCCGGCGGCGGACCGGCGGCTGCTGTGGCAGTACCCGCTGGCGGTCGCCGTGGCAGCGCTGCCGGTGCTGCCGGTGGTGCTCCTGGGCAGCCGGCAGTCGGACCGGCAGCTGGGCTGGATACCGACCCCCTCCCTGCGCGGCCTCGCCTACTTCGGCGAGCGCCTCTTCGGCTCGGACCTCGTCTTCTACGCCTTCGTCCCGCTGGCGCTGCTGGCACTGGCACTGCCCGGCCGGCGGATCCAGGCCTGGCAGGCGCTCCTGCTCGCGGAGCTGCCGGTGGTGGGCGTCTGGCTGGTGTCCCGGCTGACCGACACCTCGTACTTCCTCGGGCGGTACCTGCTGTTCACGGTGCCCGCCTGGGCGGTGCTGGCCGGCGGCGGCGCCGGGGCGGTGTACGGCGCGGTGGCGGCCCTGGCCCGACGGCGCGGCCGGGCGCCCCGGGGGGCCGTCGCGGTGGCCGGGCTGCTGACGGTCGGGCTGCTCGCGGCGCCGGCCGTGGTCGCGCTGCCGAAGCAGCCCGAGATCCGGTACGCGGACTCGCACAACGGCTCGGAGGAGCCGTTCAAGGCGGCGGCCCGGGAGATAGCGGCCGGCTACCGCACCGGGGACGGGATGGCGGCCCCGCTGGGCGACCAGGCCTGGGCGATGGCCTGGCCGGGCGTCAGCTACTACCTGCCCCGGGACGTCGTCCCCTTCCCGGTCTTCGTCGCGCAGAGCGCCGACGACGCCGAGGACCTCTCCCCGACGCCCTGCCCGCAGCCGGCGGACTGCCTGGGCGGGGTGTCCCGGATATGGCTGCTGGTCCTCGGCGACACCGAGGACCCGCTGGGCGCGATGCCGACCGACCAGGCGCAGGTGCTCCGCACCCAGTACGGCGACCCGGACCGGGTGACGCCGCTCGGCGGCCTCACGCTCGCGCTGCTCGACCGGGACGCGTAGGGGGCGAAGAAGAGAAGGGAGAAGGGGAGCCGGTGCGGACCGGCTCCCCTTCTCCCTTTCCCCGTTCGGCGCCTCAGCGCCTCACAGCGTGCGCAGCAACCGGGACTGGATGGACGGCGGGTTCAGGTCGGACTGGAGGGCCACCGGGACCTCCGCCTTGTCCTCGCCCGCGCCCACCCGCAGCGTGCCGACCTCCGTGCCGGCCAGCGCGCGGTGGCCGATCTTCGAGGTGTCCAGGGTGACCGTGCCGGAGATGCCGGGGAAGCCCGCCACCACCAGGTCCTTGGTCGCGACGACCGCGACCTTGCCGCCGATCCCGTCGTCCACCGAGCCGACGACGTCGCCCTTCTTCACCACGGTCTGGCCGGTCACGCCGTTCTGCGCGGCCTGGATCTGCTTGCCGCTGACCTTCAGCACGGTCGGCAGGATGCCGTCGCCCGGGTTGGGCGAGGTGGCCTGCTGGCCCAGCGTGACGCCGAGGATCAGCCGCTGCACGCCGCCGATCTCCTTGTAGGCGGCCCACATCAGGCAGCCGCCGGCCGGGGTGCTGGAACCGGTCTTGACGCCGATGACGCCGGTCTTCGGGTTGATCAGGTTGTTGGTGTTGGAGATCTTCACGTTGTTGAAGTTGGTCTCCGGGGTGGAGACGATCTGCCGGAAGATCTCGTCCTGCATGACCTGCTCGGCCAGCTTCAGCTGGTCCTTGGCGGTGGACTTGGTGTCCGCGCTGAAACCCGCCGGGTCGGCGTAGATGGTGTTGGTCATGCCGAACTTGGTCGCGGTGTCGTTCATCAGCTTGACGAACGCGTCCTCGGAGCCGGAGTGGAAGCGGGCGAGCAGCCGGGCCACGTTGTTGGCCGAGGGCAGCATCAGCAGTTCCAGCGCCTGGTACTCGGTGATGACCTGGCCCTCGGTGAGGGTCACCCGGGACTCGTCGACGTTGCCGGACTCCTGCGCGGCCTGCTTGTCGACGGTGATCTTCGGACCGCTCTCCCCCTTCTTCAGGGGGAACTTCTGGAGGATCAGGTAGGCGTTCATCACCTTGGTGACGCTGGCGATCGAGGACGGCGTCTCCTGGCCCGAGCTGCCGAGGCTGCCGACGCCGACCACCTCGGCGGCGGACTGGCCCTTGGCCGGCCAGGCGAGGTCGAGCACGTCGCCGGAGAAGCTGTAGCTGCCCGCGGCGGTCATCTTCAGCTTGGGGTCCGGCAGCGGACGCAGCAGCTGGGCCACCGCGAGCGCGCCGAGCACCACGGCGAGGAAGACCGTCCAGATGGTCACCCGCTTGAGGGCACGCCGCAGCGGCGAGACCGGGCGGGCGTTGAGGGAGGCCAGGACCTCCATCGCCTCGGCGGTGTTCTCCGGCGACGGCAGCGGCTCCGGGGCGGGCAGCGGCTCGGGCTTGGGCAGCGGCGGGACCGGCGGCACCGGCCGCGGGTCGGGCTCCGGCAGCGGCTTCGGCGCCGGTACGGGGGCGGGCTCGGGGGTCGGCTTCGGCAGCGGCGCCGGACCGGGGGTCGGCTCGGGCTCGGGAAGCGGCTTGGGCTCGGGCTTGGGCTCGGGCTTCGGCTCGGGCACGGTGCCGGTCCCGGGGACGGCGGCGGCCGCGGAGGCGCGCAGCGGCGCGGGCTTCTCCAACTTCTCGGCCTGACCCGGCCGCTGACCCGACTGACCCGACTGGCCGGGCTGAGCGGGCTGAGCGGGCTTGGTCAGCGCGAGGGTCACGGAGCCGATGGCGGGAGCGCCGTCGTCGTCGCCGGTGTCGCCGGTCTCCTCCGGGGTCTCCTCGGCCTTCCCTGCCTTCTCGCTCTTCTCGGTCTTCTCGCTCTTCTCGGCCTTCTCGGCCTTCTCGACCGGCTCCGCCGTGGCGGCTTCGTCGGTCTTGTCGGCCGCTTCGTCGGCCGGCTCGTCGAGCTTCTCCGCCGCCTTCTCCACCGGTGCGGCGGCAGGCTCGGAGCCGCCCTCGGAGCCGGTCTCCCCCGACGGCTCGGCCGTCTTCTCCCCGGCCTTCCCCGCCACCGCGGCACCTGTCCGCATGGCGAGACGCGGGTCGGCGGCGACCGGACGCCCGGCGGACTCCGTCACCTCCGCGGTGTCCGACGAGGACTCCTTCTCCTCGCCCCCACCTTCGGAACTCCCCTTGCCGGCAGCCTTCACCAGCTCCTCGGGCAGCCGCAGCGCGGTGGTCCGGTTGTCCACCGGCAGTCGCAGCATCGTCGTCCGGCTGTCCACATCCCGGACGCGGAGCTGCACGGTCGAGCCGCCCTTGGGCGCCGTCGCCGGGGCGTCGTCGGACGCCTCCGGGGCGGCCTCGGCGGAGGTCTCCGCGGGGCTGTCCGAGGCGGTGCCGGAGTCGGCGGCCGAGGAGGCGGCGTCGGAGGAGGTCTCCGCGGTCGCCCCGGTCTCAGCCGCGGCTGACGCCCGGTCGGCCGCCGCACCGGAGCCGCCCCCGGCCGGCCCGGCGGCGTCGGCCGCCGCACCGGTCCGTTCGGGTTCGCGGTCCCGCTGCCGCTCGTCGCCGTCCCTCAGCACCCTGTCGGGGGACTCGCCCACGTATCCCAGCCTCCTCAACGCCCGGCGGGGCACCGGCGAACCCGATTTCGGGAAGCCGACGCCCCGCCCCGTGTACCTGTACAGTCTCCGCCACCGGCGGCCGTTCCGGCCGCGCACACCCCGCCCGACCGGCGCTTATTGTCGTCGCCCGGCCGCGCCGCGGTCTGTTCACCGCTCAGACGCAGGGCCCGCCGCCGCCGGTTCCGCGCCTTCACCGCAAGGTCACGATTCGGAGGCGTACTCGACAAGCCCGTGTGAGAGGCGTCACCCTGTCTCTCATCCACGCGGGGAGGCTTGGATGGGCAAGAGCCGCAGAACTGTTCCCGAGGAACTCTTGCTGCTCGCTTTGGACCCGACCACGGGTACCACAGCGCAGCCGCAGACCCTCGACCTCGGACTTGCCGGGGCCCAGCTCGTCGAGCTGTCCCTGGCCGGACGGATCGTACCGGAGGGAGACCGGATCGCCGTCGTGCTCGCACGGCCGACCGGCGACCCGACCCTCGACCATGCACTGGAACTGCTGCGCCGACGCGGCAGTCCGGTCCGCGCGGCGCACTGGATCGGCGGGCCCCGGCTGGGGCTGCGGCAGACGTATCTGGCGCACCTGGAGCGCTGCGGCATGGTCACGGCCGTACCGGGCCAGGTGTGCGGCGTGCTGCCGACGACCCGGTACCAGGCGTCCGACGACTGCACCAACGCCGCGATCAAGCAGCGGCTGGACAGCGCGATCCGCACCGGCGTCCCGCCGGATCCGCGGACGGCGGCGCTCGCGGCGCTGGCCCACTCGGTCGGCCTGGGCAAGCACCTGTACCCGGGCAACGAGGGCCGGTCCTCGCGGTCGCGGCTGCGCGACCTGATCCGGTACGACCCGCTGGGCGGGATGGTCGCGCACGCCGTGATGGACGTGCAGAACGGCCTACCGGCTCAGCAGAACCGTTCTTCCCAGGGTTCCGGGGCCGCTTCCGGCCGTCCTGGCGCCCGTACGGCGGGCCGGGGTTCGGGCGGGCGGGTCCCCGCCTCCCGGGTCGGCGTGCGCTGATCACAGCGGCGTGCACTGATCTCGGCGGAGCGCACTGACCGCGGCGGTCCGCGCGGCCCGGCGGGCAGCCATCACGGCGCCCGACACCACCGGCCGCACGCCCGCCGCACGCCCGCCGGCACCGGTCGCGCGTCCGACGCCAACGGCCGCGCACCCGGCGGCGCACGCCGCCCCGCTCGCACCGCCCGAGGGCGCCGAGCGACCCGACGCACGACCGGTACCACCGGCGCCAGGAGCACGACGCGCACCGGCCGCACCGGACGCACCACCGGCACCACCAGCACCGAGGGGCGGTCGCCCCGCGACGCGAGTCGCCCGGCGACCGCCCCTTCGCCGTCCCCGGACGCCCGGCAACCGCCCGCCCCCGCACGCGCCGGGGCAGGTGCGGGCCGGTCCGGGGACGGCCTCCGCAGTACCTGTCCGAGTCGTCCGAGCCGCATTACCACCTGGGGGCTTTCGCTGTCTCGCGGAAGTGCTTTTCCGATGATCTGTTCTACCGCGCTGCTGTGATTCCCCGGCGCCGACCTGGCCCAAGGTGACATGCTGCTCCAAGTCAGGGGGGTTGGTCCCAATGTCCGAAGTGTTCCGAGGACTGCCGTTCCAACGAGCACCAGAGGTCCGGCCGGAGGTCGAAGTGTCCGCCAACGTCAATCCCACCGTGCGCCGTCGGCGCCTCGGTTCGGAGCTGCGCAAACTCCGTGAGGGCCTCGGCATGACGGCGGAGGAGGTCGCCGGCCGGCTGATGGTCTCCCAGTCGAAGATCAGCCGGCTGGAGAACGGCCGGCGCAGCATCAGCCAGCGCGACGTGCGCGACCTCTGCGACGTCTACAAGGTGCCCGACGACCAGTTGCGCGCCAGCCTGATGGAGATGGCCAAGGAGTCCCGCCAGCGCGGCTGGTGGCACGACTTCAACGACATGCCGACCCCGTACAGCGTCTACATCGGGCTGGAGGCCGAGGCCTCCTCGATCCGCGCGTACGAGTCCTCCTTCGTCCCCGGCCTGCTGCAGACCGAGCACTACGCCCAGGCCGTGGTCGAGGGCACCCAGCCGGACACCGACGCGGTCGCCGTGCAGCGCCGGGTGCAGGTCCGGATGAAGCGCCAGGAGCGCGTCCACGGCGAGAACCAGCTGGGCAGCCTGTGGACCGTCATAGACGAGGCGGTGCTGCGCCGCGAGGTCGGCAGCAAGGCGGTGATGGCCCAGCAGCTGCGGCAGATGCTGGAACTCAGCCAGCGCCCGAACATCACCATCCAGGTGATCCCGTTCTCGCACGGCGCCCATCCCGGAATGACCGGGACATTCTCGCTGCTGGAGTTCCCCGAGTCAGCCGATTCCACAGTTGTCTACTTCGAAGGTGTGACGAGCGATCTCTACCTGGAGAAGGAGGCGGACGTGCGCCGCTATACCGGTCTGTACGACTACCTGAGAGCGGCCGCACTCGGTGTCTCGGAGAGCCGGTCGCTGATAGCCGACATCGAGAAGGAATTCCACGAATGATCACCCCGTCCGAGTACGGAACCCCTTGGCACAAGAGCAGTCACAGCGGGGGCCAAGGCGCCTGTGTGGAGATCGCCGTCCCCGGCGCGGGGGAGGTGGCCGTCCGGGACTCCAAGGACCCCCGGGGCCCCCAACTGCGCTTCTCGACCGAGGCGTGGAACACCTTCGCCTCGGCGGCGGCGGGCGGCGCCTTCGGCGAGCTCCCGGGCTGACCCCCCTCCGGTTCCGCACTCGGACCAGTTGCCCGTAGCGGTGTCCGTCGCCCGTCGGCGGCCGGCGCTACGGGCAACTCCCGTTCCGGGGGCCGCCCCGGCCCGGCCCGGCTCCGGTCCCGAGGGCCGGTCCCGAGGGCCGGTCCTGAGAGCCGGTCCCGGTGCAACTCCGGCTCACAAGGCCCCGGTTCAGCCCGCCACCGGGTAGCGGGTGGTCCAGTTGGCGCCCTCCGGGGTCCGCCGGTCGTGCAGTTCGGTGCCGTGCACCAGCTCCATCACGAAGTCGTCGGCGAGTTCGAGGATCGCCCCGCGCCCTTCGAGCCCGGCCAGCAGGCCCGGCGGCAGCGCGGTGTCCCCGTGCAGCGCCCCGAGCAGGTTGCCGCAGATCGCGCCGGTGGAGTCGCTGTCCCCGGAGTGGTTGACGGCGAGCAGCAGGCCCGAGCGGACGTCGTGCGCGACGAGGGCGCAGTAGACCCCGATCGCCAGCGCCTCCTCGGCGACCCAGCCCTCCCCCAGCGCCTCGACCCGCTCGGCGGACGGCTCGCCGGCCCGCACCGCGTCCAGGGCGGCCCGCAGCGCCGCGGTGGTCTCCTCGTGCGCCGACCGCTCGGAGAGCAGGGCGAGCGCGAGGTGGACGCCCTCCTCCAGGGTGCCGCCGCGGGCGACGGACTGGACGATCACCGCGAGCGCGCCCGCCGCGAGGTAGCCGGTGGGGTGGCCGTGGGTGAGCACCGAGCACTCCACCGCGAGCTGGAACACCAGGCCCGGCTCCCAGGTGGTGAGCAGTCCGAAGGGCGCCGCCCGCACCACCGTGCCGCAGCCCTTGGAGTGCGGGTTCTTGGGGGCCTCCAGGGTGCCGAGCCGCTCGGCGTGGGCCCCGCTGAGACCGGACAGGCAGCCCTGGCCGGGGGCGCGCTGGGCGTACAGCCACTCCTCGCGGCCGAGCCAGCCGAGGTCGGGGCGGCGCTCGTCCGGGCCCCAGTCGCGCTGGGTGGCGGCCCAGCGCAGGTAGGCCAGGTGCAGGTCGGTGGGCGGGTGCCAGCTGCCGGTGTCCCGTCGGATGTGGGCGCGTATCAGTCCGTCGACGGTGAAGAGGCTGAGCTGGGTGTCGTCGGTGACGGCGCCGGTGCGCCCGTACGCGGGGACGTAGCCGGTGACGCCCTGCGGGCCGTGCTGGGCCCGGATCTTCTCCAGCGACTCGAACTCGACGCCGGCTCCGAGCGCGTCGCCGATGGCACCGCCGAGCAGACAGCCCCGCACCCGGCTGCGGTAGTCCTGCTGCTGGGCGCGTGACCACAGTGGCATCACGACGGGGCGCCTTTCCTCGGGCGTGTGGGGGTCCGCGCGACGCTCGGCCGGGCGCGCGCCCTCGCACTGTATTCGACGAGCCGGTCGGACCGGCCCCGTCCCCCGGACTTCGGCGCACCCGTCCCCGGGAGTTCACCGCCCCGTCCCGGCCGCCGCCCGTACGGCGGCCGGGACGACAGCCCGTACGGGCGCCGGGACCGTCGCGGGCCTCAGTCCAGCACCGGCAGCAGCTCCGGCAGGTGCCCGTCCGAGGCCAGCGCCGCGGCCCGCCGTTCGGCCGGCACCTCGCCGTAGGTGGTGGTGCGCTGGCGGTGCGGGCGGCCCGCCGCCTCGGCGATCGCCTGGAGGTCGCGCACCGACTTGTAGCTCCCGTACGCCGAGCCGGCCATCCGCGAGATGGTCTCCTCCATCAGCGTGCCGCCGAGGTCGTTGGCGCCCGAGCGGAGCATCTCGGCCGCGCCCTCGGCGCCCAGCTTGACCCAGCTGGTCTGGATGTTGGGGATGTGCGGGTGCAGCAGCAGCCGGGCCATCGCGACCACCGCGCGGTTGTCCCGGGCGCTCGGGCCGGGCCGGGCGATGCCGGCCAGGTAGACCGGGGCGTTGGTGTGGATGAACGGCAGGGTCACGAACTCGGTGAAGCCGCCCGTCCGTTGCTGGATCCCGGCGAGCAGCCGCAGGTGGCCGAGCCAGTGCTCCGGGGTGTCCACGTGCCCGTACATCATCGTGGACGAGGAGCGGATGCCCAGCTCGTGCGCGGTGGTGACCACCTCGACCCAGGTGGCGGCCGGCAGCTTGCCCTTGGTGAGCACCCAGCGGACCTCGTCGTCGAGGATCTCGGCGGCGGTGCCCGGGATGGTGTCCAGGCCCGACTCCTTGGCGCGCTGCAGCCAGTCCCGGATCGACAGCCCGGTGCGGGTCGCGCCGTTGACCACCTCCATCGGCGAGAAGGCGTGCACGTGGATGCCGGGCACCCGCTCCTTCACCGCGCGGGCGATGTCGAAGTAGGCGGTGCCGGGCAGGTCCGGGTGGATGCCGCCCTGCATGCAGACCTCGGTGGCGCCCACCTCCCAGGCCTGCGCGGCCCGGTCGGCGACCTGCTCCAGGGAGAGGGTGTAGGCGTCCGCGTCGGTGCGCCGCTGGGCGAAGGCGCAGAAGCGGCAGCCGGTGTAGCAGACGTTGGTGAAGTTGATGTTCCTGGTGACGCAGTAGGTGACGTCGTCCCCGACGGCGTCCCGGCGGACGTCGTCGGCGATCCGGCAGAGCGCGTCCAGGGCCGGGCCGTCCGCGTGGAACAGGGCCAGCGCCTGGTCGTCGGTCAGCCGCGCCGGGTCGGCCGCGGCCACCGCCAGGGCCTCCCGGAGGTCCCCGGCGAGGCGCTCGGGCGCGCCCTTGGCGAGCACCTGCTCGCGCAGCACCTCCCAGTCGCCGTACACGTCCTCGAAGTCGGCCCGGCGGTCGCCGGTGCGGCCCTCGGTGTCGACGGCGGTGTGCAGGTCGGTGCGCCCGTACGACTCCGGCAGGTCCTCGGGCTCCTGCCAGGGCAGGCCGCGGACGACGGCGTCCGGGTTCGCCAGGCCGGTGGCCGGGTCGGCCAGGGCGCGCACGTGCGGCAGCACCCGCGGGTCCAGCCAGGGCTCGCCGCGCAGCACGTACTCGGGGTAGACGGCGAGGCGCTCGCGCAGCTCGAAGCCGGCCGCCGCCGAGCGCTCGGCGAGGCGCTCGATCTGCGGCCAGGGGCGCTCGGGGTTGACGTGGTCGGGGGTGAGCGGGGAGACCCCGCCCCAGTCGTCGACGCCGGCCGCGATCAGCCGCTCGTACTCGCCGTCCACCAGGTTCGGCGGGGCCTGGAGGCAGGCGGCCGGGCCCATCAGGTGCCGGGCGACGGCCACCGTGGCCACCAGCTCGTCCAGTTCGGCGTCCGGCATGCCGCGCATCGCGGTGTCCGGCTTGGCCCGGAAGTTCTGCAGGATCAGCTCCTGGACGCCGTGGTAGGCGCGGGAGACCCTGCGCAGCGCGAACAGCGACTCGGCGCGCTCCTGGTGCGTCTCGCCGATGCCGATCAGCAGGCCGCTGGTGAACGGGACGGAGCTGCGCCCGGCATCCTCCAGCACCCGCAGCCGGACGGCCGGTTCCTTGTCCGGGGAGCCGAAGTGCGGGCCGCCGGGCTCGCTCCACAGCCGGGTGGCGGTGGTCTCCAGCATCATGCCCATCGAGGCGGAGACCGGCTTGAGCCGCTGGAAGTCCGTCCAGCCCAGCACCCCGGGGTTGAGGTGCGGCAGCAGGCCGGTCCCCTCCAGGATGCGGATCGACATGGCGCGCACGTAGGCGACGGTGTCGTCGTAGCCGTGCGCGTCCAGCCACTCGCGGGCCTCGGGCCAGCGGTCCTCGGGCTTGTCGCCGAGCGTGATCAGGGCTTCCTTGCAGCCGAGTTCGGCGCCGCGGCGGGCCACCTCCAGCACCTCGTCCGGGGACATGAACATCCCGTGCCCGTCCCGGCGCAGCTTCCCGGGGACGGTGGCGAAGGTGCAGTAGTGGCACTTGTCGCGGCAGAGCCGGGTGAGCGGGATGAAGACGCTCTTGGAGTAGGTGATGACGCCGGGGCGGCCGGCCGCTTCGAGTCCGGCGTCGCGGACCCTCGCGGCGCTCGCGCAGAGGTCCAGCAGGTCCTCGCCTCTGGCCTGCAACAGCACGGCGGCCTCGGTCACGTCGAGGGCGACGCCGTCCCGGGCGCGGCGCAGGGCGCGGCGCATCGCGTTCGCGGTCGGCGGGGTGCTGGAGTCCGTGGCGGTTCCGTCCATGGCGCGACCCTACGCCAGGGGTGGTACCGCGGGTGGAGACAACCCTGAGGCGGCATCAGGGTCGGCGTACCCACGAAGGTCAACCCGATCTGGCCCCACAGGGCGATGACGGCGGCGGCGCGGCGGCCTCTAATGGAAGGGCAAGGCCAACCACACGTGTTCGCGGAGGAGTTGAGGACGCCATGACCAATGAGAAGGCGGCGGGGGACGATCTGGACGCCGGTACGCCGTACCGCTCCCGACGGCGCGTACTGATGCGCGCCGGGGTGCCGGTGGCGGTGGTCGCCGCGATCGCCGCGGGGGTGGGACTGGTCCCGGCACTGGCCGCCGACAGCGCGCCCGACCTGCCGGCGGTGAGCGCGGAGCAGCTGGTCGCGAAGGTGCTCGGCTCCGAGACCCAGGCGCTGTCCGGGTCGGTCGCCATCTCGACCGACCTCGGCGTGCCCGGCCAGCTGCTGAGCGGCGCCGCCGGCCTCGGCGGGGCGGTCGGCGGGCACGGCGGTGACGGCGGGGGCTCCACCGCGGACCCGCAGTCCAAGCTGCTCGGCCTGCTCGGCGGGGACCAGACGCTGCGGATCGCGGTGGACGGCCCGGACCGCCAGCGGGTGGACGTGCTGGAGAAGATGGCCGGCTACTCCATGGTCCGCAACGGCGACCAGGCCTGGGCCTGGGACAGCTCGTCCAACTCCGCGGTGCACATGACCGGTCGGGCCGCCGGCCAGGAGCACGCCAAGACGCCGCTGTCCGAGCTGCCGACCACCCCGCAGGAGGCCGCCAAGCAGTTCCTGGCCGCGAGCGCCGGCACCACCTCGGTGACCGTCGCCGGGACGGCCAAGGTGGCCGGGCAGAACGCCTACCAGCTGAGCGTGAAGCCCACCCAGTCCGGTTCGACCCTCGCCGAGGTGCGGATCGCGGTGGCCGCCGACAACGGGGTGCCGCTGTCGGTGGCGGTGAAGTCCATCGACGGCAGCACCGTGCTGAACGTCCGCTTCACCCAGGTGTCCTTCGCCCGGCCGGACGCCAAGACCTTCGACTTCACCGCCCCCAAGGGCGCCAAGGTGACGGAGCAGAAGGCGCAGGACGCGGCCAAGGGCGCGCCGGGCGACGCCCGGGAGCACGTGGGCACCGGGGCGCCCGAGGGCCTCGACGTGATCGGCGAGGGCTGGACGACGGTCCTCGCCACCCGGCTGCCCGCCGCGGTGGACGGGGCCGCGGACGGCGCGCCGAAGGGCGACGCCAAGGGCGGCAAGCACGGCGGCCACGGGGCGGGGGCCGGTCAGTCGCTGAACCCGCAGTCGATGGTGAAGTCGCTCGGCAAGCCGGTCGCCGGCGGCACCCTGGTGAGCACCAAGGTGCTCAACGTCCTGCTCACCGACGACGGCCGGGTCCTGGCCGGCGCGGTGACCCTGCCGGTCCTCCAGCACGCCGCCGGGGTGAACTGACGGATGACCCAGGCTCCCGTAACGGGGGACGTTACGGAGCCGGCCGGGGGTCCGGGCGCCGCGTCGCGCCCGGCCCCCGCGCCCGTGCCCGCTCCTACCGCTCCTACCGCTCCTACCGCTCTTTCGACTCCCACTCCTTCGGCTTCCGACGACGTCATCCGGACCCGCGGCCTGACCAAGCGCTTCCGCGGCGGCCAGCTCGCCGTGGACGGCCTGGACCTCTCCGTGCCGCGCGGCTCCGTCTTCGGCTTCCTGGGCCCCAACGGCTCCGGCAAGACCACCACCATCCGGATGCTGATGGGCCTGATCGCCCCCACCTCGGGCGCGGCCACCGTCCTCGGCGAGTCGATGCCGCAGTCCGTCGCCACCGTGCTGCCCCGGGTGGGCGCGCTGATCGAGGGCCCGGCCCTGTACGGCTTCCTCACCGGACGGGACAACCTGGTGCGCTTCGACGCCGCCGACCCGACCGCCGACCCGCGCACCCGCCGCCGGCGCGTCGACACGGCCCTGGACCGGGTCGGTCTGAGCGCCGCGGCGGGCAAGAAGGCCCGCGCGTACTCGCTGGGCATGAAGCAGCGCCTGGGCCTGGCCTCCGCGCTGCTCCAGCCGCGCGAGCTGCTGGTGCTGGACGAGCCGACCAACGGGCTGGACCCGCAGGGCATGCGGGAGATCCGGACGCTGGTCCGGGAGGTCGCGGCGGAGGGCACCACGGTGTTCCTCTCCTCGCACCTGCTGGACGAGATCGAGCAGGTCTGCACCCATGCCGCGGTGATGTCCCGGGGCCGGCTGGTGGTGCAGGGCACCGTCGCCGAGCTGGCCGCCCGGGCGCAGGGCCGGCTGGTGGTCCGCACCCCGGACGTGGCGCGGGCCGCGGAGGTGCTGGCGGCCCACCGGGTCACCGCCCTGGTGCCCGGCGAGGACCGGGTGGACGGCGAGCCGGGCGTCCTGGACGAGGAGGCGCTGCCCAGGCTGTGCGCGGCGCTGGTCGGGGCCGGGGTGCGGGTGCACGGCTTCGGGCTGGAGCGGGGCACGTTGGAGGACGCCTTCGTGGCGCTGACCGGGGAGGGCTTCGATGTCGCGGGCTGAGGCACCGGCCGAGGGCGGGACGCTGCCGTTGACGACCGGCCGGCGGCCGCAGACGGCGTCCGGGTTCCTGGCGCTGTTCCGCAGCGAGCTGCACCTGACCTTCCGCCGGATGCGCACCAAGGTGCTGCTGGGCATCCTGGCGGCGCTGCCGATCCTGATCGGGGTGGTGGTCAAGCTCAACACGGACAGCCCGCACCAGGGCGGCGGCGGTCCGAGCTTCATCGCGCAGACCACGCAGAACGGGCTGTTCCTGGTCTTCACGGCGCTCGCGGTCGCGCTGCCGGTCTTCCTGCCGATGACGGTCGGCGTGGTCGCCGGGGACTCGGTGGCGGGCGAGTCGGCCGCCGGGACGCTGCGCTACCTGCTGGTCGCCCCGGCCGGGCGGACCAGGCTGCTGGCCGCCAAGTTCACCGCCGGGCTGGTGTTCTGCCTGGCGGCCACGGCGGCGGTCGCGGTGACGGCGCTGGCCGCGGGTGCCCTGCTCTTCCCGCTCGGCCGGGTCACGCTGATCTCCGGGGACACCATCGGCCTCGGCGACGCGCTGCTGCGCGCGCTGCTGGTGGCGCTGGTGGTCGCGGCCTCACTGGCCGGGCTGGTGGCGATCGGGCTGTTCGTCTCCACGCTCACCGGCAGCGGCATCGCGGCGATGGCCGCGACCGTCGGGCTGGTGGTCACCGTCCAGATCCTGGACGTCTTCCCGCAGCTGCACGCCGTCAGCCCGTTCCTGTTCTCCCACTACTGGCTGAGCTTCGCTGACCTGCTGCGGGCGCCGATGTACTGGGACGGGGTGCTGAAGGACCTCGGCCTCCAAGCCGCCTACGTCGCCGTGTTCGGCTCGGCGGCCTGGTCCCGCTTCACCAGCCGGGACATCAGCGCGTGACGGCCTCCGGGGCGGCCGCGGGGGTGGCCGCCGCCACGGGGGCGGGCTGCGGCACCGCCGCGGCGGCCCGCACCGCGCGGTCGGCCCGCACCTGGCGCAGCGCGTCCCAGGTGAGCAGCGCGAGCGCGACCCAGACCAGGCCGAAGCCGGCCCAGCGGGCGGGCGGCATGGACTCGTGGAACACCGCGACGCCGATCAGGAACTGGAACACCGGCGCCAGGTACTGCAGCAGGCCGAGCACCGTCAGCGGCACCCGGACGGCGGCCGCGCCGAAGAACAGCAGCGGGATCGCGGTGATCACCCCGCTCAGCATCAGCAGCCCGGAGTGCCCCCAGCCGTACGAGCCGGCCACCGTGTGCCCGAAGGTGCCGCGCCCGCTGACCTCCAGGTAGACCAGGTAGCCGAGGGCGAACGGGAACATGAAGGCGCTCTCGGCCGCCAGGCTCTCCAGGCCGCTCAGCCCGACCTGCTTCTTCAGCAGGCCGTAGGTGGCGAAGGAGAGCGCCAGGGTGAGCGCGATCCAGGGCAGCTGCCCGTACGCGACGGACAGCACCGCGACGGCGGCGGCGCCGATGCCCACCGCCGTCCACTGGGCGCCGCGCAGCCGCTCCTTGAGCACCAGGACGCCGAAGCCGATGGTGACCAGGGGGTTGATGAAGTAGCCGAGGCTGGTCTCGACCACGTGGCCGGCGTTGACGGCCCAGATGTAGACGCCCCAGTTGACCGAGATCACGGTGGCCGCGCCGGCCAGCATGGCGAGCCGGCGGGGCTGGCGCAGCAGCGGGCGTATCCAGCCCCAGTGCCGCTGGGCGACCAGCAGCAGGACGACCGCGACCAGGGACCAGACCATCCGGTTGGCCAGGATGTCGTCCGCGGCTCCCGGCTCCAGCAGCGGCCAGAACAGGGGGAAGAGGCCCCAGATGCCGTACGCGGCGACGCCGTACCAGAGGCCCCGGCCGTTGTCCTGCTGGTCTGTTCCCGCCATGGCCGAGTGCCCTCCCGCGCGCGTGTGTCGATGGCGACGGTAGCGGGCGGGAGGGGCGACTGTCATCTCCGTTTCCGGATTTTGGTCATGACATTGCCTGCATGCTGGACCCGTCCGGAGTTCCGGGAGCTCAGGGCGGGTGCCCCGGGGGCCGGGAGCCGTCGCCTCAGGCGTCGAGGGCCGTACGGACGGACTCGGCCAGCGGGACGGTCGGGCGGCCGATCAGCCGGGCCAGGTCGCCCGGGGTGCCGGCCAGCTCGCCGCGCGCGATGCCCGCGTCCACGTCCACCAGGGCCTCGGCGAAGCCCTGCGGCAGGCCCGCGCCGACCAGCGCGTCCAGGTGCTCGGCCGGGGTGACGTCCCGGTGCTCGACCGGCTCGCCGGAGGCCTTCGCCAGCTCGGCGGCCAGCTCGGGCAGGCTCCACGCGGCGTCGCCGCTCAGCTCGTACACCCGGCCCTCGTGGCCCTCGCCGACCAGGACGGCGACCGCCGCGTCCGCGTAGTCCCGGCGCGGGGCGGTGGCGACCCGCCCGTCCCCGGCGCTGCCGAGCACCACGCCGCGCGCCACCGTGCCGGCCGCGTCGCCCAGGTAGTTCTCGGTGTACCAGCCGTTGCGCAGGAACGCGTGCGGCAGCCCGGAGGCGAGGATCAGCTCCTCGGTCGCCTTGTGCTCGTCGGCCAGCCGGAAGGTGGCCGCGCCGGGGATGCTGGTGTAGGCGAGCAGCGCGACCCCGGCGGCCTTGGCGGCCTCCACGACGGCCCGGTGCTGCGGGATCCGGCGGCCGACCTCGCTGCCCGAGATCAGCAGCACCCGGTCGCCCTCGGCGAAGGCGCCGGCCAGGGTCTCCGGCTTGTCGTAGTCGACCACGCGGACGGCGACGCCGCGCTCGGCCAGGTCGGCGGCCTTCTCGGCGGAGCGGACGGCGACGGCCACCTCGCTCGCGGGGACCTGGGCCAGCAGGCCCTCGACGACGAGACGGCCGAGCTGGCCGGTGGCACCGGTGACGACGTACATGGTGAAGCTCCTCGGGGTTACGTTTTGCGGTTCTGGCCTCGGAACTCACCCTAGGGGTGGCACTAACCTTTCGAAAGTACGCACTTCAAAGTAGGGTACTGACATGAAGGTAAGCGAGATGAAGGCCGGCGGGCTGCCACCCGCCGACGTCTTCGACCGGATGTGTCCGTCCCGGGGCGTGCTGGAGCACGTCACCAGCCGCTGGGGCGTGCTGGTCCTGGGCGCGCTGAACGAGCGCGGCTACCGGTTCAGCGAGCTGCGCCGCAAGGTCACCGGGGTCAGCGAGAAGATGCTCGCCCAGACCCTCCAGACGCTGGAGCGGGACGGCTTCGTGCTGCGCGAGGCGCACCCGGTGATCCCGCCGCGGGTCGACTACAGCCTCACCCCGCTGGGGCGCGAGGCGGCGGAGCTGGTCGCGGCACTGGCGCACTGGTCGGAGCGGCGGGTGCCGGAGGTCGAGGCGGCGCGCCAGGGGTACGACGGACGGGCCGCCGCCCTGCGGTGAGGCCGCCTCCCCGCGGCGATCGGGCGGGCTGCCGGCCTCGGCTACCGCTCCGCGACGAGGACGGCGAGCCCGTCCAGGACCCGGGCCAGGCCGAACGCGTAGGCGTGGTCCGGGCTGTACGCACCGCCGTGCGCCTCGCCGGCCGCGGCCCCGACCCGGGCGGCGACCGGGTAGCGCTCGGCGTCGAAGACCCGGGCGAGCAGGTCGGCGTTGGCGGCCCACCACTGCTCGTCGGTCATCGCGCTGTCCTGCCGGGCGGCGCGCTCGTCGGCGGCCATCCGGGCGCAGGTCTGGACGAAGCCGAGCAGGTGGGTCAGCGCGGCGTCCAGGTCGACGTCGGGCAGCCCGGTGCCCTCGAAGGCGCGCAGCTCGTACTCGTACTTGGCCATCAGGCCGGGCCCGAGCGGCGGACGGCTGGTGGAGATGGCGGCGACCCACGGGTGGGCGCGGTGCAGCTCCCGGTTGTCGTCCGCGACGGCGGTGACCCGGGCGCGCCAGCCCTCCCCGGCCGGGGTGCTGCGGGGCATCGTGGCGTAGACGGTGTCCAGCATCAGGTCGAGCAGCTCGGCCTTGCCCGGCACGTAGGTGTAGAGCGCCATCGGGGAGAGGCCCAGCTCCTGCGCGACCCGGCGCATGGTGACGGCGTCCACGCCCTCGGCGTCGGCGAGGGCGATCGCGACGGCGGCGATCTCGCCGGTCGAGCGCGCCTGCCGGGGCCCGCGCCGGCCGGGCTTCTCCTCGGCGGTGAGCCCCCAGAGCAGGGCCAGGGTGCGGGCCGGGTCTCCTGCGCTGCTGCGGTCGGTGGCCATGGGGCCATCGTTTCACGCACCGGCCGGGGGCCCTGGCGGCGCGGACGGCTACCGTCTCACCATGACCAGCCCGACCACCCCTCCCGGCCGTCCCGGCCCTTCCGGACCGGCCGAGCCCGAGACGCTCCCCGGGACGGACACCGCGCAGACCCTCCGCCCGCGGGTGACCTGCCGCCGCTGCCACCGGCCGCTGCACGACCCGGAGTCGCGGATGCTGCGGCTGGGCCCGGAGTGCCGGGACCCGGCGGAGCGGGTCGCCCGGTACGACGTCGACCAGGAGCCGCTGCCCGGGGTGGGTTAGGCCCTCTGAGCCTCAGCCCCGGCCGATCAGCCCCGGCCGAAGAGGCGGCGCAGCCGGCCGCGCCGGGGCTCCTCCTCCGCGGCCGCCGCTGCCGGGGCCTGCGGCTCCGCGACCTGTGGCTCCGGCTCCGCCCCCGCATCGGCGGCGTCCTCCCGGGCCGTCAGGTGGCGGGCGAGCGCGCGGTCCTCGGCGGACGTCCAGGGCGCGGCGAGCACCAGCGCGGACAGCGAGCGCAGGATCGTCACCGCCCGGGTGCGGCGGGCCCGGGCGCCGTGGTGCAGCCGCTGCCGGAGCAGCTCGGCGATGTCGGCCCTGGTCCGCGGCTGCGTCCAGCCGATCGCGACCAGCGCGAAGCCGGCCGCCTCGACCACCCAGTCCTCCGGCCCGAGCAGCAGGTCGCGCAGCACCCGGCGGCGCTCGGAGCCCTCCCAGGGCTGGTCGGCCCGGTGGTGGGCGATGCCGAGGCAGGCGAAGACCTGGACGGCCCGCACCCAGAGTTCGGGCTGGTGGGCGAGCAGGGCGCGGCCGAGTTCGTCCTCGCGCGGCACCGGCGGGTGGACCAGGACGCCGAGCAGGTCGTCCAGCGGCAGTCCGGCCAGCCGGACGGCGTGGTCGTAGGCGGCGGGGACGGTCGGCCAGAAGATCTCGGCGGTGGCCCGGACGAGTTCGGCGCTCTGCGGCGCGGGCGGGTCGACGGCCGGGCGCGGGTCGGTGCCGTCCCAGGCCCAGATCCGGGTGGTGGGCTCGGTCAGCGGCAGCCGGGGGTCGGGCTCGCCGACGGCCTGGTAGCGGACGGTGGAGCGCGGCAGCGCGAGCCGGACGGCCAGCACCGAGCTGGGCGGCTCCACGGTGGAGGCCGTGCACTCGATCTCGGTGTCGCGGCTGGTGTCGGCGGCGGCGAGCACCTGGTGCAGCACGTTGACGGTGGCCTCGGTGGCGCCGGAGACCAAGCCGAGCCAGGGCTCCCGGTGGCTCAGCCGCTCCAACAGCTCCTGGGCGTACCCGTGTTCGGGGTGGGCGCGGTGGTGGTCGGCCAGGGCGAGCAGGTGCGCCGGGTCGCCGTCGAGCGCGTGGCGCAGCCCGTACCGGGCCGGGCCGGCCTTGGGGTGGTCGGGCACGGCGGCGAGCACCCGCTCCAGCCAGGGCAGGCCCTCGGCGGGGCGGCCGAGCGCGCCGTACAACTCGGCGACGTCGACGGCGAGGTAGCTGTTGGAGTCGTCGAGGTCCGGGGCGACCCGCTCCAGTTCGGCCTCCCAGACGGCGAGCGCCTGCTCCGGGCGGCCGGCCGAGCGCAGGGCGTTGCCGAGCATCACGGCGGGCAGGTAGCCGGGGGCCGACCGGTGCGCCCGGTCGGCGAGTTCGACGGCGCGGGCGGTGTCGCCGAGCCGGCGGGTCAGGCCGGAGGCCATCGCCAGCAGCAGGACGTGGTCGCCGTGGCGGTCCAGCACGGCCTGCACGAAGTCGTGGAACGGCCGTACGGCTTCGGCCGGTTCGGCCGGGAGCGGGTCGGGCAGCGCGCCGGTCGCGCGGGCCACCGCCTGGGCGACGGCGTCCGGGTCGACCAGGCCGGGCAGGTCCTCGCGGGCGAGCCAGGCGGCGTGCGCCCAGGGGCGGGCCGGCTCGGCCTGGATGGCGGAGGCGAGCAGTCCGACGGCGGCGTTCCAGTCCCCCGCCGCGGCCTCCACGTGGGCCCGGCAGACCGCCGTGCCGAGGTACACCCGGCCGTCCAGCGGGAACAGCTCGCGGGCCGCCGCCGGGCCGCCCGCCGCGGCGCACAACTCGGCCAGCGCCTCGTGCAGTTCGGGCAGCTGGGGGGCGGCGAGGATCGCGTCGCCGAGGTGCTCGGCGGCGTGCGTCAGGTCCCCGGAGTCGATCGCCAGCCGGGCGACCGCGACCTCCCCCTCGGCGGCCAGGCGCTCGGCGCCCTCGTCGTCGGTGTGACCGCTCATGCGCCCCTGCTCCCCCGGTTGTGCCGTCCCACTCGGAAGGAGGCTATCCGGTACGACCGACAGCCCGGCGATCACCCCGAGGGCGGCCGGCGTCCAACGACCGGATCGGATACGACCCGTACGAGTGGTTTAGACCTCCGTTGGACATATTTGACGCTTTCCGCCCGCCAGGATGGCGGAGGCCCTTCGCGAACCTTCGCGAGCTGTCGAGACCCTTCGCGACTCTTCGCGGATCTTTGCGACCTTTTGCGCGAATCTGCGCGTCCCCGCGAACCGTCCCGAGCCGTCGCGAGCCCTCGCGAGCGAAGTGCCGCCCCCGCCAAGGAAACCCGAGGAACGAGGAAACCGATGAAGCTTTCCCGCACCCTGTCGCTGGCGGCCTCCGCCGCCGTGCTCAGCACCCTCGCCGTCGCCGGCCAGACCGCCCCGGCCTCCGCCGCCGGCTCCTTCGTGGTGAGCGAGGCCCAGTTCAACAAGATGTTCCCGAACCGGAACGCCTTCTACACGTACAAGGGCCTGACCGACGCCCTGGGCGCCTACCCGAAGTTCACCACCACCGGCGACACCGCGACCCGCAAGCGCGAGGCGGCCGCCATCCTGGCCAACGTCAGCCACGAGACCGGCGGGCTGAAGTACATCGTCGAGCAGAACACCGCCAACTACCCGCACTACTGCGACACTTCGCAGCCGTACGGCTGTCCGGCCGGGCAGTCCGCGTACTACGGGCGCGGGCCGCTCCAGCTGAGCTGGAACTTCAACTACAAGGCGGCCGGCGACGCCCTGGGCATCGACCTGCTGCACGACCCGTACCAGGTCGAGAAGAACCCGGCGACGTCCTGGAAGACCGCGCTCTGGTTCTGGAACACCCAGAACGGCGCCGGACGGATGACGGCGCACGACGCCATCGTCAACAACAAGGGCTTCGGCGAGACCATCCGCACCATCAACGGCGCGCTGGAGTGCGACGGCAAGAACCCGGACCAGCGCAACAGCCGGATCAACCTCTTCAAGCAGTTCGTCGGCGTCCTGGGCACCGACGTGGGCGGCGGCAACCTCTCCTGCTGACGGGCGCCTCGGCCGCCCGGTGCCCGGGGTCCCGGTGCGGCCGATCAGCCCGTTCATCGAACGTCGACCGCCCGTCGACCGCTTGTCCACGCCCCACCCCGACCGTGATCACCTGCCGGCCACCGGGGCCGGCCCCCTCCGAGGAGCTGAAAATGATCACGAAGCGGATCGCACGGGCGTCGACACTGGCCCTGGCAACCGCCGCACTGGCCGGCACGTTCACCGTCGGCGGCGCGGGCAACGCGTTCGCGGCGTCGGGCGGCGGCTGCAACGGCAGCACCCAGCAGGCGTGCGTCAGCGTCAACGGGAGCACCCTGGTCGCCGACGCGTACACCAACTTCGCGAACTCCAACTGCACGGTCGACCTGGTCCTGTACGACCGGAGCACCGGCTACCGGTGGGACACGATGGCGGGCTGCGGGCTCGGCTGGTCCCACTACGTCGGCACGCAGGTCCCCAACCCCACCCCGGGCCACGTCTACCAGACCCAGCTCATCGTCAACTGGGGCGCCGGGAACGTGGGCGTCACGTGGAGCCCCGAGCTGACCGCCTGACGCCTCCGGGCCGTCGTGGAGCGGGACGTCGGCCGGGCCGACTTCCCGCTCCGTGTTCGGCGGCTCAGCGGGGCACCGGGGTGGCGCCGGTCGCGGCCAGCGAGAGCTCCCAGAGGCGGGCCGCCCCGTCCGGGTCGACGGCGTACGGGCGGACGCCGCCGTCGTCCATCGGGGTGCCCGGACCGGCGGGGCACGCGACCTCGCAGTCCTCCAGGTAGAGCCCGCCCAGGCCGTCGAGCAGCGGCGAGGTGGCCGCCCACAGGCCGGTGGCGGCGCCCTGGGAAGGGGACTTGAAGTCCGCGCCGATCACGGTGCCCCGCTCGTCCACCCAGCCGCGCTCGACCTGCTCCTGCCGGGTCATCTCCCGCTGGAGCCCGGTGATGATCTTCCCGGGGTGGAGCGCGAACGCCCGGACGCCGTCCGCCCGTCCGAGCGCGTCGAGGTGCACGGCGAACAGGGCGTTGGCGGTCTTGGACTGGCCGTACGCCAGCCACTTGTCGTAGCCGGTGCGGAAGTGCGGGTCGTGCCGCCGGATGTCCGTCAGGAAGTGCCCGGCCGAGCTGTTGACGACGACGCGGGCGCCGTCCGGGGCGGCGGCCAGCAGCGGGTACAGCTCGCAGGCGAGCAGGAAGTGCCCGAGGTGGTTGGCGGCGAACTGCCCCTCCCAGCCCGGCCCGACGCGCCGCTCGGGGGTGGCCATGACCCCGGCCACGGCGAACAGCAGGTCGAGGCGGTCCGTGGCCTCGCGGACCAGCCCGGCGGCGGCGCGGACGCTCGCCGGGTCGGCGAGGTCCATCGGGACGATCCGGCTCCCGGTTCCGGCGAGCGCGGCGCGGGCGGTGTCCGGGCGGCGGGCCGGGACGATCACCTCGGCCCCGGCGGCGGCCAGCGCCCGGGTGGTCTCCAGGCCGAGGCCGGAGTAGCCGCCGGTGACGACGGCGGTGCGGCCGGAGAGGTCGAGGCCCGCCAGGACCTCCTCGGCGGTGGTGGCGGCGGAGAAGGGCGAACCGATCGGCTGCTGGTGCTGGTGCTGGAGCTGAGTGGTGGTCATGGCGATGACCGTAGGAAGTGGAGCGCGGTCTAGATCAAGTCCGGCTCCCGCGTTCTTCCTATGCTCTGACGCCATGACGGAACTCAGCATCGGTGAGGTGGGCACCGGGCTCAGCGTGCACGCCCTGCGCTTCTACGAGCGCGAGGGGCTGCTGGTCGGCCCGGTGCGGCGCACGGCGGGCGGGCGGCGGCGGTACGCCGTGCTGGACGTGCAGTGGCTGGAGATCTGCGTCAGGCTCCGCGAGTCCGGCATGCCGCTCGCCGACCTGCGCCGCTTCGCCGAACTGGTCCGGCAGGGCCCGGGCAACGAGGCCGAACGGCTGCGGCTGCTCGACACCCACCGGCAACGGGTCGACGAGCGGATCCGGGAGCTGGAGGAGTGCCGCTCACTGATCGCCTGGAAGACCGCCGTCTACGCCGACCACCTGGAGCGCGGCGAGGCCGCCGGGCTCTGGGACCCGACGGCGGAGAACCGGTCGGCCCGGGCCTGATCCGCCCGACACCACGGCCGGCGCTACCATCGGCCCGGCTCATGGGGCCCTCGGGTGCCCGGGGCGGGCCACTCGAACGGGGGGATCCAGGAATGGCGTCCGACGCGGCCGACACCACCGACGCCGCAAACACAGCCGACATCGCCGACATCGCCGGAACGACCGACGGCGACGCGACGACCGGCACCGCCGACGGCACCGGCACCGGCGCCCGGAAGCGCGGCGGCCGACCGGGCCTCCGGACGGCGGCCGCGGCGGCCCTGGCCGTCGCCCTCCTGGGCGGCCTGTGGGGGCTGGGGTTCCTCCACCTCCCGAAGCCGGGGCACGAGCCGGGCGGCCCCGGAAAGCCGGCCGAGTGCGCCGCGCCCCGCCCCACCGACAAGCCGGGCTACCCGGCGCTCTGCGCGGCGCTCAACCGCCCCGACCTCCCGGCCCTGCTGGGCACGCCCGAGGACCGCGTCACCGTCGCGCAGCCGGCGCCGATCACCTTCGGCACGGACGTCATGGCGGAGGTGCGGCTCACCCACACCGTCGTGAGCCTGCTGGACAGCAGCACCTCGCTCGAGGACACGCGCGACATGCGGCGGGTCTACACCTGGCCGGCCACCGTCCTCGGCCACCCCGCCGCGACCTACTGGTCCAACGCGACATCGGTCATCCCCGGCGGGAAGCTCGGCCCCGCCACGCGGAACATCGTCGTCGCCCAGGACCCGGCGGCACCCGGCGGACGGGCCTTCGAGGTCGTCGTCTTCCGCGACGACGGCCTGACACCCGACGAGGCGACCCTGACCCGGCTCGCCGAGACGGTGCTGCCCACCGTCCCGGGCTGGGTCCCGGCCCCGTAGCCGGACACGGCGGGCCTCCTCCCTCAGGCGTCTCCCTCGTCCTCGTCCTCGCCGTAGGGCGGGATGGTCCAGCGCAGGACCGTCCCGCCCGCCCCGTCGGCTTCGAGGGTGACCGGGAAGGCCTGGCCCCAGTCCCGCCCGCCGTGGTGCCGGACCGCGTGGTCGCCCTGGCACCAGTCGATCCCGAGCACCTGGCAGCCGCCGACCTCGATCGCGCCCACGCGCAGCGGGTGGTGCAGGCCGGCCCGCCGGAAGGTGAAGTAGTCGACGTGCTTCTCCACCGAGGTGGCCACTCCCCTGCCGGGCAGGCCGCCCCGCCAGGCGCCGATCTCGGCCTCCAGCGCGACCGCCTCCGCCACCGGGAGGTCGAGCCACCCGTACGGGCCCCCGTCACCCTCGTACGAGGGCATCCGCTCGCCGCCGAACCGCTCGTGCGCCTCCTGCTCGTACCGGCCCCAGTAGGAGAGGTCGGCGAGCCCGTCGGCCGGTTCGTCGTCCAGGCTCGTCCACGCGTCCAGCCCGACGGCGTCGCCGACCACCATGCCGCTCCGGTCGACCGGCAGGTCCCCGAGCAGTACCGGGCCCTCCGCACCCTCCGGCCAGGGCAGGCCGAGGGCGATCTCCAGCGTCGCGATCGTCGGCTCCTCGTCGAAGGCCGAGGGCTCGGTGGTGGCCCGCACCGCCAGCGGCCGGTCGGCGGCGGCCGGGACGGCGACCGCCTCGCACTCCTCGTCCCGCAGGTGACCGCCTCCCGTCTTCGCCGCCGCCGCGGCCCGCACCGGCAACGGATCCCCCAGCTCCCGCCAGTAGTCGATCCAGGTGGCCATGCCGAGCACCACCACCCCGGAGGGCGCGGTGACGAATCCCAGGTCAACGAAGGTTTCGGGCATCCGTCGATTATCTCCGGGCAGGACGTCGCCCCGTCGCCTAGCCTGGCCCGGTGAATCTTGACGATCTCGCCTGGCAGCGGCAGTTCGACGGCGGGATAGAGCCCGCCATGGCGGAATACCTGGCCCGACAGGGGCAGTTGGAGTTGCTGATCGAGACCGCACGGGACCGCGGTGAGTGGTTCTGCGCCGAGGTGGCGGTCGGTGAGCTGTGCGAGGCGGGGGAGTTCGAACGGGCCCTGACGGTGCTGGAGCCGTTCGTCGCGGTCGGCTGGCCGTTCGCCGTACGGGAGTCCGCCTCGATCCTGGTCCGGCAGGGCCGGATCGAGGAGGGGCTGGCGCTGGTGCGTCCGGACGCGGCCGGCCTGGAGTCGGCGTTCGACTGCCGCTGGTTCGCCGGGGCGCTGGTGGAGGCCGGGCGGGTGGACGAGGCCATCGAGGTGCTCACGCCCCACCTCGGGGAGCCCTGGATCCTGGAGTCCCTGGTCGATCTGACCAGGGGGGAGAACCGTGACGCCCGCGTCCTGGAGCTGCTCGCCCCGTGCGCCGAACGGGCCCTGGGCGGCGCGGCGGACTGCCGGTGCTCCGCGGCCGGGGGTCGGCGCGAGTGCCGGCACCAGCCGTCGGAGGTGCTGGTGAAGTACAGCCGGGTCCTGGAGCGCATGGGCCGGGCGGACGAGGCGATCCGGCTGCTGGGCACGGTCCTGCCGGTCGTCCCGCGCATCGCCTGGCGGTACGCCGACCTCCTCGCCGATCAGGGCCGGTTCGAGCAGCTGCGCGAGCTGGCCACCGGCGAGCACACGGAGCTCGCCCTGAACCGGTACGCGGACGCGCTGGAGGAGCAGGGGCGGGTCCGGGAGGCCGAAGCCGTCCTCCACGAGGCCCTTGCCGCGGACGGCAAGCACAGTCGCCGACGCCTCATGGCCTTCCTCGCCCGCCAGGGACGCCTCGACGAGGTCGTCGACGTCGGACGGCCCACGTACGAGCACACCGAAGGGAACCTCCTCCACGAGGCGATCGACCTGCTGATCAGGGCGGGCCGCCCGGAGCCGGGGCTGGAGCTCGTGGACAGCCTCGGCGCCGCGTACGTCGAGGCGCATGCCGACGTCCTGGGCCACACCCGGCTGCGCCTGCTCGCGAAGGCCGGGCGCTACGCCGAGGGCATCGCGGAGGCGCGGGCCCTGAACAAGCGGGAGCCCGGCCAGTGGGACACCACGCTGGCCTGGCTGCTGGATCTGGACGGCCGGACGGACGAGGCCCTCGACCTGCTCCGGTCGTCCACCCAGCGCTGGGCCCACCTGGCGGTTGCCGAGATCCTGAACAGGCGCGGCCGCTACGCCGAGGCCGTCGCCGCCGTCCCCACGGTGTCCGCCCAGCGCGAGGCCTGGGGCCGGGACTGAGACAGGAGGCCGCCGACCGGCCGGCCCGAATAGTTCAGTGAGAGAAATATTCAGGTGGACGGAGGCGTTCCGGCAGGAGCAGGCGCGGGAGGTCCGCGCGAGGCTGGAAGGAGTGCGGCGCCGTGCGCGTGGAGATCTGGACCGACATCAACTGCCCCTGGTGCTACATCGGCAAGGCCCGGTTCGAGCAGGCACTGGCGGCGTTCCCGCACCGCGAGGAGGTGGAGGTCGTCCACCGCTCCTTCGAGCTGGACCCGCGGGCGCCGCACGAGGCCCGTCCGGTCGTACCGCTGCTCGCCGCCAAGTACGGGATGAGCCTGGAGCAGGCCGAGGCGGCGGAGGCCCGGATCGCCGAGAACGCGCACGCCGAGGGCCTGCCGTACCTGCGCGAGGGGCGCGACGCGGCGAACTCCTTCGACATGCACCGGCTGCTGCACTTCGCCGAGGAGCACGGCCGGCAGGGGCAGCTGCTGGACGCGCTGTACCGGGCGAACTTCGCCGAGGAGCGGTCGGCCTTCGAGGAGGGCCGGCTGGTCGAGCTGGCGGTCGAGGCCGGGCTGGACGGCGAGGCGGCCGCGGTCGTCCTGGCCGACCCGGAGGCCTACGCGGAAGCGGTGCGCGAGGACGAGACCACGGCGAGCGCCATGGGGGCGACGGGCGTGCCGTTCTTCGTCCTGGACCGGCGCCTCGGCGTCTCGGGCGCCCAGCCCGCGGAAACGTTCACCCGCGCACTGGAGCAGGCCTGGGAGAGCCGGGTCGCCCTGCCGCTGACCCCGCTCGCACCCAAGGAGTGAGGCGGGGCGGAGCAGGAAGTCGGCCGGGCCGACTTCCTGCTCACCCGGCTTGCCAGCGGTGGGCGTAGACGATGTGCAGGCTCGCCGGAACGCCCTTGGCCGCCCGCCCGGAGCCCCAGCCCTCGTGGTCGAGCTCGATGCAGTAGTGCTCGTCGGGGCGCCACCCGAAGCGCCACCCGGGGGCCTCGCGGGTGAACTCGTGGAGCTGGGAGCCCGACCAGCGGAAGGCCGTGGGGCTGCCGGTGACCACCAGCGTGTGGGCGGCCCCGGAGAAGCGGAGCCGGTCCCGCCAACCGGCGAAGTGGTGGCGTTCGTAATCGATCTCCTCGTCGGACGGGAAGTCCGTCACCGGCAGGTCGACGGTATGCGGCGTCCCGGCGCCGAGCCGCGCCCGGACCTCCTTCCAGCGTGACGCGGGGAAGCCCAGGCTGTGGTGGACGAGCAGCAGGTCCAGCCGGTCCTCGGACGGGACGTCGCCCAGCCCGGCCGGACCGGCGTTGGCCCGCAGCGGCAGGTGCACCAGGGAGTGCCGGGAGCGGGCCGCCAGGGCCCAGGCGGTGGCCAGGTCCTCGGCGCCCTGCCGGTCGAGGTGCAGGTGCATGTACGTGCTGCCCGGGCCGGCGTACAGGAGGGCCCCGGCGGTCTGCCGCGCCGGGGTGATCACCCGGTACTCGTCCCGGCCGAGCCGCACCCGGTGGATCTTCGTTCGCAGTCTCACCAGGTCTTCGTACCGGAGACCGGCCCGGGCTGTCCTTCGGTTTTCCTCCGGCCGGAGCCGCGCGGCGCTGCTCCGCCACGAGCCAGGCACCCCGGGGTGTCCTTGAGGGATCCGGCCCCCTGCCCGGCCGGAGCCGCCCCGCGCGACAGTTCCGAAACATTCAACCCCCGTGTGTAAAAAGACCATTGAGGCTGCCTCGCCGTCTGGCACACACTGTGCACCGACGCCCTTCCGGGGGCGGGGTCATGACACACCAGGGGGTAGGGGCATGATCGACAAGGACACCGTCCTCAACCACCGGTACCGGCTGCTGGAGCAGCTCGGCCGTGGCGGGATGGGGACGGTCTGGCGCGCCCGGGACGCCGTCACGGAACAGGACATCGCCGTCAAGGTGCTCAACCCGGGCCTGCTGGAGGATCCGACCGCCACCGAGCGTTTCCGCCGGGAGGCGAAGGCCGTCACCGGAATCGGCCACCCGGGCGTCGTGGGCGTCCACGACTACGGGGAGAGCGGTGCGGAGGGCACCGACGGCACGGAGAGCACCGACAGTACGGACGGCGCCGACGGCCCGAAGGGCACCGGCACCGGCCCGCGCTACGCCTACATCGTGATGGACCTGGTCGAGGGCCGGCCGCTCAGCGCGGTGCAGAAGGACGAAGGGCCGATGCCGCCCGAGCGGGCCCTGGCCATGGTGGCCACCGCACTGGACGCCCTCCAGGCCGTCCACCAGTCCGCCATCGTCCACCGCGACGTCAAACCGTCCAACCTGCTGGTGCGCGAGGACGGCACCGTGCTCGTCGCCGACTTCGGCCTCGCCCTGGCGATCGCCGACTCCAAACTCACCACGTCGAACGGATTCATCGGCACCGCCTCCTACGCCTCCCCCGAACAGGTCGACCCTTCTCCCGACAACCCCGTCACACCCGCCGCCGACCTCTACTCGATGGGGGTCGTCTGTTACGAACTGCTGGTCGGGAAGCTTCCGTTCGAGGGCGGACGCGCCATGCAGGTCGCGTACAAGCACGTCAACGAGCCGGCGCCGGAGCTGCCGGACACCTTCCCGCCGGCCGTCCGGGCGCTGGTCGCCAAGGCCCTGTCGAAGGCGCCGGAGGACCGGTACGAGAGCGCCGCCGAGATGGCGGCGGCGGCACGAGCGGCGGTCGGACTGCCGGTCGGTGAGGCCGCACAGCGGCCGGTCAGGCTGTGGAAGAGCGCCCCGAGGACGGGCGGTGCGGGCCCCGCTCCGCGGAGCGAGCCGGTCCCCACGGCCGAACTGGTCGTGAAGGTGTCCCCGGTCGTCCAGGCGGACGCTCAGCAGGCGGCCGAGCAGAGCGGCCGCCGCCGCTCGCGGCGCCGCCTGCTGGTACCGGTGATCATCCCGGTCATCGTCTCGTTGGGCACGGCGGGCGCCCTGCTGGTCGACCGCAACCCGTTCAGCGCCGACGCCGCGCCCGGAAGCCGGTCGACCACCGCCGTGACCGCCCCGCCGCCCGGGGGCACCGGTGTCCCGGACACCGCTGCCCCCGTCGAGACCCCGGCCGCCACCCCGGCGGGCGACCAGCTGCCGGGGACCACCCCCGACCAGCAGACGCCGCAGCAGCAACGGCCCGTGCCGCCGGCCTCCTCCGGCGGCAACGGGGGCAACGGCGGCAACGGGGGTACGAACGCGGGCAACGGCGGAGGCGCGAACAGCGGCGGCACGACCGCCGGACAGAACGGAGGCACCCAGCCCCGCCAGTCACCGGCCAACACCCCCGCCCCGCAACCCCCGGTGACCAACAACCCCGCCCCGCAGCCTCCGCCGCAGAACTCCCCCGGCGGGACCACCGCACAGCCCGGCGGCGGCAGCACCCCGCCACCGGAGTCCCCGGCTCGCCCGGCGGAGTGCGGCGGAACCAACTGGACGCGCATCATCAGTGTCCAGTCCGGCCTGCCGATCGGGCTGGCCAACGACAACCTGAACGCGAGCAACCCGGTCGTCCTGGGCGGCGCCACGCAGTACGGCTGGGTCGTCAGCTACGACAACTGGAACGAGTACCACGCCTGCAACTCCGCAGGCTACCGCCTGATCAGGGGCGCCCCCTTCAACAACGCGGTGACCCTCGGCAACGGCCTCGACTTCGCGTACCGGTGGACCGTACAGCCCGCCGCCTCGGGCGGGTACACCCTGGGCGACGGCACCAACTGCATGACCGCCGGCGCGCGGGGCAAGCCCATCACCATGACCACCTGCACCGACGACCTCGCGAGCCAGCTGTGGAAGTTCCAATGACCACAGGGGTGTCCACGCGCCCGCACGGCCTCGCAGTCAGCGGACCGGAAGGCCTCGCGAACGGGCGGCGAGCCAGGCGGCGGCACGCTGTCGTTCCTCGCGGTTGGAGAAACGACCGTCGTGACGCGCGATCCACTCCAGGTGTCGCAGGACGTTCTCCGAGCGGTCCGGGTCGCGCACCGCGAGCACGTCGATGCCGGTCTCGCCCGTCGAGGCGCCGACGTACACGCTGCCGTCCAGGGCCATCATGCCGAAGCCCGGGTGGCCCGAGCGCACGCCGAGGAACGCCGATGCCGTGCCTCGGCCCATGATGTCCCAGCGGTCCAGGAGCCGGACCCGGGTCCACTGCTCCGGTGCACGGGTGCGGCCGTGCCGGGTGGCTCCGGGGTGCTCCGGGCGCTCAGTCGTAGAAGAACTGGCGGAGGTCCTCCGCCGAGCCCGGGCCGAACAGGAAGGTCTCGCACCCGGCGAGCGCCCGGGGCGGTGGCGGCCCGTCGGCGGGGAGCCGCCGCAGCCAGGCCGCGCCCTGCTCCCCCACCGCGTGGACGGCGGAGAGCAGTTCGGCCATCCCCGCCGGGCGGGGCGGGGTCGCTCCGGCGACGGGGGCGAGCTCCCACCCACCGGCCCGGGCGGCGAGCCGCACCGCGCCCGCCCAGGTGGCGATGCGGCAGAGGCGTTTGCGCAGGGGGAGTTCGACGGACGGGTCCAGGTACCCGAGTCCGACGGTCGCGGTGGCGAGGTCGTCCATCACCCGGCGCTCGACGGGGGTGCGGATCCAGTGGCCCTCCTGGGCGTCCTCGATGGCGGCGCTCCACCACTCCCAGGCGCTGTCGAGGCGGGCCGCTGCCTCGGACTCGGCCGCTGTCCGCGAGGGAGGACCCAGCCGGGACGCCTGCGGCCGGTACAGGTGGAACAGTTCCGGATCACCCTCGTCGAGGCCCTGGACGAGGCCGACCGGCTGCCACCCGGCCCGGTGCAGGAGCCGTCGCATCGGCTGGTTGGAGACGTTGGTCGAGGTGAACAGCTTCGGGGTCTCGCAGGAGGCCGCCGCGGCGTCCAGCAGCCGGCGGCCGACGCCCCTGCCGCGCGCGGCGGGCGAGACCATCAGCATCGTGACGAAGCCCTGCTCGAAGAACGTGTACTCGGCGACGCAGTAGCCGAGGAGCCCGGACGCGTCTTCGGCCACGAGCACCGGGCCCGGGGCCTGCCGGCACCATCGCCGGATGCTCGCCGCCCGCTCCTCGTCGCCTTCGAGGGCGACCGAGTCGATACCGGTCAGCCCGTCCGCGTCCGCGTCGGTGCCGCGCCGAACGACGAAGTCGCCGAAGTCGCCGAAGTCCACTGTGTCCATGGGGACATGCTGCCAGGTGGCTCCGGTACGAACCTCTACTGCGGCCCCGGTCCTCCGTAAACGACCCGGGGGTGCAGCCGGGTCGCCTGCCAGGGCGAGTTACGGCCGGCGGCCTCGCGGTAGGCGACGCGCTGGACGGCGAAGAGCAGCCGGTAGAGGTTGAGGGCGGTGTCGGAGTCGTCGGCGGCGAAGCCGAGGTCGTGGACGAAGGTCTCGAGCTTGGGCCAGTCGAAGTCGTCGGGGACGGGCGGGGCGACGGCGACGCCGAACAGCGCGTTGAAGGCCGCGGCGACGGCGTAGTGGGTGGCGGCGAGGGCGTTGAGGACGTCGGGGTCGGCGGCCGGGTCGAGGACGGGGTCGGGCACGTCAGGTCTCCTCTTGGTCGGGCCTTGCAAGCTTGAGCGTGGTGACGACGCCCAGGGCGACGGTGGCGAACGCCAGGGCGAGGAGGGAGAGGAAGGCGGCGGCGATCAGGAACCGCACGAGCGCTCACGGTCGGCGTCGAAGAGGAGGGTCAGGAGGTTCATCAGCGTCGAGGCGGGAGCCGTGTTGAAGGCGACCAGGACGCGGCCGTCCATGGTCGTGTCCGTGGTGGCGGAGGGGAAGATCAGGCCGAACGCGCGGCCGCGCTCCTGGAGTTCGGCGAGGAGGATGCGGACCTGGTCCTCGGTGTAGCCCCGGATGCGGGGGTCGGTGGGCTGCATGGGGAAGCGGCGACGGTTCACGCGGAGGCCTCCAGTTCGAACCAGACGACCTTGCCCGTCTTGCGGGGCTCGGCGCCGAGGCGGTGGGTGAGGGCACGGACGAGGAAGAGGCCCCGGCCGGAGGAGGCGAGCGGGTCCGTGGGGAGGTGGACGGTGGGGAAGATCGGGTTGTTGTCCGCGACCGAGACCCGCAGACGGTGGCCGGTGAGGGCCAGCACGACCATGGGGGCAAGGGTGCCCCCGTGCCGCCAGGCGTTGACGAAGACTTCGTGGAGGGCGAGTTCGGCGTCGGAGATGACGGACGGTCGCCACCCGGCCGAGACGAGGAGGTCGGAGAGCTCGGAACGAGCGGTGGACCAGTCCGGAAGGTTGCAGGCACGCATGAGAGACCCCAAGGGAGGAAGAGGGGAATCGACGAAGCAGACACTCCGTCATGTGATCGGTGCAACACTGAGAGTAGGACCGTCGGTCACACGCGTGCAACCTGATCGCCGAGATATCTCCCCCAACTTGGCTAAGCTCACTCGTGTGGGTGGAGACTGGCCCGACACGGAAGGAACCCCCCTTGGCACTCAGGACCCAAATCAGCGAGCGACAGCGGCGGTTCGGCGCTGAGCTGAGAAGGTTGCGCGAGGCCGCAGGCCTGGCGGTCAAGGACGCCGGCGCCCTCATCGGCATCGCGGGCCCGCAGCTGAGCCACATCGAGGCAGCTCGAACGGCGCTCGACCCGGAGCGACTCTCGGTCTTGCTCGAAGGCTACGGGTGCACGGATGAGACCTACATCGCGCTGCTGCACGCTCTCGGAGCGAGTGACGGGAAGGGCTGGTGGAGCGCATTCAAGGGGCGGGTTCCGGCTCTCGCCCTGGACCTGGCAGAGGCCGAAGACCGAGCAGAATCCTTCGCTGTCTTCGACTCCCTGTACATTCCGGGAACGCTCCAGGTTCCAGGCTACGTCGAGGCCATCTACAAGGGCGCTTACAAGGATGGCCGTTGGGACGTTGCCACGGCCGTTGAGTTCCGCCTACAACGTCAACGCATCATGACCGACAGCAAGCAGCGACAGTTTCGGTACGTCATCCATGAGGCAGCACTCCGGATGCAATTCGCTGGCAGGCTCGTGATGCGCGACCAGATCCACCATCTCGTAGACATGGCAGAACTCCCCAATGTCACGATCGAGATCTTGCCGTTCGATGCCCCCGGGAGGGCGCCATACGCTGGCGCGTTCCTGATCTGCGACCCCGGGTGCACGGACCTCTCAACCATCATCCTGGATGGACCGAAGCGGGCGGTCCACCTTGGCGATCCCGATGACGTGGCGGCGTACCACCAAAAGTTCCAAGAGGCCCGGGATCTCGCACTACCTGCTGTTGATGCCAGCAAGCCCAGGCGTGACAGCTCTCGCGACTCCTGGGGGCTCCTTCAACACATTCTCTATGAACTCCAGCACTGAAAGGCACCCGATGTCCCACCTGGCCTGGCAGAAGTCATCCTTCAGCAACGCCGATGGCGGCAGCACGTGCGTTGAGCTGGCCGCCGAAGGAAACGACGTCCGCTTCCTCCGTGAGTCGGACGACCCTTCCGTCATCGTCACCACCACAACCACGAAGCTCCGCGCCTTCCTCCTCGGCGCCAAGGCCGGCGAGTTCGACCACCTCATCTGAACCACGCGACGGGAGCGGGACGGCGATACCGCCATCCCGCCCTCTGTCTCTGCCGCAGGAAGTCACCGTGACCCCGAACGATCCCTGCTCCCCGACCTCCGTGAGGCCGTCCTGGGATGAACTCCCCCTCCCGGCACAGGAGTCCGTCGAGACCCACCTCGGCGCACCGGTCATCAACGCCCAATCCCAGGCCGGCGGGTTCAGCCCCGGCCTGGCGGTCCGCGCCACCCTCGCCGACGGCCGGGCCGTCTTCCTCAAGGGAACCGCCACCGACCACCCCGTCCACGGGAGGTACGCCGCCGAGGCAGCCATCAACCGAAGCCTGACCCGGCAGGTCCCCGTGCCGAGGATGCTCGTCTCCTGGGAGGCCGGCGGATGGCTGCTGATGGCCTTCGAGGACGTCGGCGGCGGCCACCCCGACCTCGGCCCCGGGTCGGCCGACCTCCCCGCCGTCGTCCGGCTGCTCGACCAACTCCCCAGGGCGGTCAGCCCGTCGCCGATCCCCGACGCCCCGTCCATCGTCTCCGTCCTCGGGGGCGGCTCCCGCAGCTGGCGGGCTCTCGCCGACCAGCAGGCCGAGCTCGACCCGTGGTCCACCCGGCACATCGGGCAGCTCGCGGCCGTCGAGTGCGACTGGCACGCCGCATCCGCCGGGGTCTGCCTCCTCCACGCGGACCTGCGCGCCGACAACATGCTCATGCGCGGTGACGACGCCCTCGCCATCGACTGGGCCTACCTCCACCAGGGCGCCGCCTGGATCGACCCGGCCTTCCTCGTCACCCAGCTGATCCGCGCGGGCCATACCCCGGCCCAGGCCGAAGCCCTGCTCGCACCCGTGGCCTCGTGGGCTGCCGCCCCGCCGGACGCGATCACCTCCTTCGCGGTGGCCCAGGCCGGCTACTGGGAGCTGAACTCCAGGCTCCCGGCCCCGCCGGGAGTGCCGTACCTGCGCGGCTACCAGGCCTCCATGGCCGCCATCGGCCGGACGTGGATCGCGCACCGGACCGGCTGGCACTGACCGAACTCGCAGCACCCGCAGCGCTGTTCGCGGAGCCCACCAGCGAGCACGAGCCCTGCCGCTGATCCCCGCCCGCTCGTTGGCCCCCGACGAGCGGGCGGGGCCGTGTCCGCTACCGCCGTTGCTCAGGCGACGGCGCGACCGAGGTGGGCGGCCAGGCGGTCGAGGGCGGTCGCGTCGTGGGGCGCGGGCCGGGGCGGGGCGAAGGAGCCGCCTTCCGTCCGCGGCAGGCCCGCGTAGATCTCCCGCACCACGGGCATGGCCACCGTCGCAATGTCCGGGACCAGGTCGCGCGGGTGTCCGATGGCTTCGGCCAAGTCCCAACCGTGGACCAGCATTTCGATGACCAACTGCTCGACGAGACGTCGGCCCGGCGCCGGCCCGTACCGCCGGTCGAGCATGCCGGGCCGGCGAAAGGCCGTGAGCGTCCGCTGGGCGGCGGTCCGGAACGCCGCGACATGATCACCGCCCAGGTGATCCGCGGCGGCATCGGACCGGGGCCTCCCGTCCGCCAGGCCGGCCCACATCAGGTTCTCCCAGACCAGGTGGTCCAGCAAGGCGCGGACGTCCCAGTCGGCGCACGGTGTCGGCCCGTCGAGGCGGCTCGGGTCGACGGCGCTGACGAGGTCACCCACGGCCTGGAGGACTCGCTCGCAGGCGGCGATCAGACCCACCGGCTCCCAGGCCTCGGCTCCGGAGTCGTACAGCGCGTCGAGATCGGCGGCGCGGCGTCCAGGTTCGGGGTTGGCACGCAGGGCGGTCTTCAGCCAGTTGCCCGCCGTCTCCAGACTCGGCCGCGCCGGTTGGCCGTTGATGAGGCAGAGCAGCTGCCAGTACCGCTCGACGCACGGGACGGAGACGATGCCGAGTTGTTCGAGCAGCAGGCTCCGGGCCGGCGCGCCGTCGGTGCGGACCCCGTCGACGGTCCGCGCCTGGGTGGGGAGCCACTTCTCGACGACGGCCGCGACAACGGGTTCCGCCGCGGGCGAGTCCGGCGCGATCCCGTCCCGGACGGCCTCGTCCACCCGCCCAGTCCAGTAGTCGGTGACCCGCCGTGCCTCCTGGAGTGTGGCGTCATCGTGCTCGCCGGGGGCGTGTTCGGCCGCGTACTGCGCCATGCGCCGCATCGCGGCCCGCAGTTCGGGATCGGCCACCAGCTCGCCCAGTTCGATCCAGGCGTCGACCTGCGCGTCCGTGGGGTCGTCGGGCAGCTCCGGGGTGGCGGCCAGCAGGCCGCTGCGGTAGGTCGGTACGTCCAGGCCGGCGAGCGTCCCGGTCACGAACTCGTGGATGGTCTTCCGGCGTTCGGCAGCGGACAGTCGGGCGGTGCGGTTCATGAAGGCGAGTCCTTCGGCAGTGGTTTCGCGACGGGCGGCGGAGCGCAGGACCGCCTGTTGCGCGCGCAGCAGGCGGATCCTCGTCTCCAGCACGTCGACGTGGACCGCGGCCACCTCCGCCAAGGTGTGCTCCCGGTCGAGGACTTCGCGGATAGCCGGCAGGCCGAGCCCGAGGTCCCGCAGCGTCCGTGCCAGCTCCAGGCGGGCCACGGACTCCGCGTCGTAGACCCGGTACCCGGCGGCCGTGCGTCGGGCCGGTGGCACGAGGCCGAGATCGGACCAGTGCCGGATGAGCTTCACCGACAGCCCGGTCTTCCCCGCGACCTCTCCGATGCTCCACAGCACCCTGTCGTCGACGTGCATGTGCCCCACTCTCGGCTCTCCCACGATGGGAGAGTCAACCAGCCGGGAGCTCTGGCCTACCGCGCGCGTTGACCGTCGCTCCGCCCCGCAGCCGGCCCGGAAACGCGAAGAACCCCCATCCGGGACCCGGATGGGGGTTCTTCTGAAGAATTGTTCGGCGGCGTCCTACTCTCCCACAGGGTCCCCCCTGCAGTA